>DATCBN010000088.1 GCA_036511855.1 Candidatus Eremiobacteraceae bacterium
CCGTCGTCCACGCCTGAATTCCAAAGCTCGCGCGGTGCGAAATCCGGCGCCTGCGCGTACCACAGACTTCGCACGCCGCGCTCGTCCAAAACGTATGCGATGCTGTGGCCCTTTTGGCCGGAGACGAGCGCCAACGGCATCGGGAAACTCAATACTTGGCTAAGCGAGAACAACACGCTTAAGAGTAGGTACATATTGCAGACCCTCCGTCGGGACGTGCGTTTCGCTACGGTTTTCGGCTTGCCCTACGGAAAAAATGGTGGTGTAGGGCCACTGTACTAGGGCAAGCATCGCTTGCCCGAAAAACGGGTGAGCGCTGCTCACCCTAGTACGGGTTGCCTACCCTCCCACAGAATCGCGAGGGGGGGGGTAATATCTGCTACGAGGACACGGTTCCTGTGAATGCTACGCGCCGACCCTTAATGACCGAAACATAATAGTATAGATAAAGCGCTCGCGCGATCGTAAGTCTTACAACGAGCGGGAGAATCAATGTCCCCGAATACGAAGAATATCTCCAATTCCGGGTCGCCTGCCCGACTCGCACTGTTCAGCGCCACAGCCCGCTTGCTGGCAAAAGATCTGTCGCTCGATGATATGTTCAAACAAGCCGCATCGCTATTGGACGACGCCTTCGATACGGCATCGATCGAGATCTCGCTCTCCGGCGGCGCGCCGCGAAGATTCCACTACGGCGTCAAAGCCGAATTCGAACTAGGCGCGACCGTAAGTCTGCCACTTCAATTTCACGAAAGCGACATAGGCACGCTCCGTATCGTACGAAAAACCGTGCAGGCATTCTCAGCCGCAGAAATCGAGTGCCTCGAGACGTTCGCGCTATCCATTGCGGCTCGCCTAAACGAGGCGACGATCACCTCTGAGAAAGATCACTATGCGTCGCTCGCGGGCATCGACCCGCTGACCGGAATCCCGAGTCGCCGAGAGTTCAACGCGCGGTTCGAAGCGGAGTGGTCACGCGGGGTGCGACAAGGCGGCTTGCTTTCGGCGATGATGATCGACGTAGATTTCTTCAAACAGTATAACGATCACCACGGGCATATCGCAGGCGACGCTTGCCTGCATATGATCGCGCAGATATTGACGCAGTGCACCGCGCGACCTGGCGACACGGTCGCGCGCTACGGTGGCGAGGAGTTCGCCATCATATTGCCTCAGACAGACAATGCCGGAGCGGTCGCGCTCGCCGAAAAGATGCGGTCTGCCGTAGCAGCGCAAAGGATCGCTCATGACGGTGCGGTGCTTGAAGTGGTCACGGTGAGCATCGGCGTGGCGACACAGACCCCGCTGCAATCAACCACTTCGTCGGAATTGCTCGAAATAGCAGACATCGCGCTCTACTCGGCAAAGCAGGCGGGTCGCAATACGGTTGTCGGCGATCGCTATCGAACGGACGCGGCTCAAACAGGCAAGCCCCCGATCCAATCGAATCTACCCCCGAAGCTCACGAGTTTCTTCGGCAGAGCCGCGGAACTCGACGCCATCGAATACCTTTCCGCTCAGACACGGTCGATTACGATCACCGGCATCGCCGGAATCGGCAAGACGCGCGTGGCGCTGCAAACCGCCAACAAGGACTTGCACAAATATCCCGACGGCGTGTGGTTCATCGACCTTGCGAGAATCACGGACGCCGCTCTGGTCGTCGGCAGCGTCATGTATGTGCTCGGACTCAGCGAAGAACAAGGAAAGCAGCCGGTGGCGACGCTGGTCGAACGCATCGGCAGCCGGCGGATGCTTATTGTGCTCGACAACTGCCAACGTTTGATCGAGGAATGCGCAGCGTTGACCGAGTCACTTCTGCGCAAATGTCCAAATGTCTCAGTCATCGCCACCTGCAGGAAACCCCTCGGCATCGCGGGCGAGATCGCGTACAGAATCCCGGCATTGGCGTTTCACGATGCGGCGGATCTTTTCGTCGCACGCGCGACGGCGATCAACCCCGATTGCGATTTCAAGGCCGAAGACCGGGGATTGGTCGAACGCATCGTGGCTCGGCTTGCGGGCGTTCCCATGGCCATCGAATTGGCCGCAGCCCGCATCAAAGTGATGACGTTCAACGAGCTCGAGACTCGGCTATTGGAACGCTTTCCGGTGCTGCTCCCGGGCGGCGACATCGCCTCATCGCGCGAACATATCTTGCCGGCATTGGTCGATTGGAGTTACATCATCCTCGACGACGAAGAGAAGCGCTTGCTGCGCCGGCTCGCAGTGTTTCCCGGCGACTTCACGATCGATGCATCCGCGCACGTCTGCATCGAGCGAGAAGACGAACGACGCGCGGAGCTTGAAGTTCTTTCACGTCTCGTGGACAAGGCTTTCTTGCTCGACGAGAAGCGCGGCGATTCTCGATACGACATGTTCGAAACGGTTCGCGACTATTGCCGTCGGATGATGAAAGAGCGCAACGAAATAAGCGATTTGCAGAATCGTCACGCGAATTACTATCTTGAACTAGCGACGCGTATCGAACTCAACCGGAACGACTCGTCAACCGCGAACTGGAAAAAAGACGTGGAGACGGAGCTACATAATTTCCGCTCGGCGCTTGAGTGGTCCGTTCTTGGCGACGGAGATCTCGTCGTCGGCACGTCGCTCGCCGTCGAACTAGCGACGTGGTGGGCCGAAACAAGCCATTTCAGTGAAGGACGTTATTGGCTCGACCACATCATCTGGCGGACGAACGACGGGAAGATGGCCACCGATCTGCACACGCGACTCTTCGCTGCGGCAGGCCTTATCGGCAGCCGCCAGGCGGGCGCCTCGACAAACGGCCATCCACTGAACGGCCATCCAATGAACGGCAATGCGCTAAACGGCCATGCGGCAATCGATCACGCGACTGAACCGCAAGGCGCAACATAGGCCACGGATCCTGTTTCCAAGGGAACGGTCGGTGACGCGAATTTTAGCCCACTCTCATCTGCCAGCGATATCCGTTGCTGTGGGACGGGTATAAGTACGGTGGGAGATTATGATAATGATGAAACGCTTCACCGCAGCGGTCGCCGCGACCGCACTCGTCGCGATTTCGGGGGCCATCACAATGCCGGCCGCGGCATCCGCCAGCTCCGCGACGCAAATGTCTTATACCACTACCCTGATGCAGGTCGAGCCGATTTCGGCGCCGGGCGAATTTGACGGAAAACTGAAACTCACCGTCTCATCGGCGGGCCTTGTCAGCGGTTACTATATCCCGGCCGATTCTGGACAGATCATGTCGGTTGTCGGTGGCGTTGCCGACAGCAAGTACTGGATGGACATCGGCGGCACAGCGCCGTTGCATATCATCGCCTCGCTCGGCAAGGACGGATCGCTAGTCGGCACAGCCACGCCGAGTCCGTTCTCCCGCAGCCAGCGCTACGAGGCAGCGGCGGAGACGTACTCGTTCGTCGCAAAACCGCAACCGGCGACATAACCGCCGCAAAGGTCGCGTAGAATGACCATGCGAACCCCAGCGCCTGATGAAGGCCAAGCTGGGGTTCGCTTTAGTTTGGGGGCTCACTGCGGCCGCTCTTGCGATGCAAGTTCCCGCCGACGCCCAGCCATTTGCTGCGGTATCCGATGCAACGCCGGCCCCGACGGCGACGCCGAAAACCTTGGGCCATCAAACGGTTAGCGCGTTCTGCACCGCCTTCGTCACGCGATACAATGACGCCGAAACAACATTGCTAGGCGACGACAGACTACTTGACGACGCGATCGCGGCCGAGACCGACTTCGAGAACGATTTCTTCAGGCTCGACGGCGAATCTCGCCGGTGGAATCACCGCCTCGCGATGATCGCGGCGCTGACCCAGATCATTCACACAATACCGAAAACGCAAGCCGCGGTGAACGATCTCCGCGCGCAAGCAGCGGCCAGCGTCGACGCCGAACGCCGGGCCGCATTATCTGAAGGAGCGTCCGAACTCCAATCGTCGGTGGACCACCAGCGCATTGTGGCCAATGAGTTGACCGACGCCGTCGATTCGATGCTTGACGTGCACACGGGCGACGATGCAGTTTCCGCCCATCATGGTGGTGATTTGCCGCCGGTGCGGGCCGCCGGTGCGTATTACGGATCGGCGCTCGAGGTCGTCATGCACATGCCGCGCGACCGCCAGCTCGCGGCGGATGCCGAATCAAACGCTGCGATGGCCGTCACCGCAGTCGTGAGGAGCTGCGCGCTGGAGTCTAGGAGCGTGCAATGAAGAGCATCGCGTCAATCGTCGCGTTCGCAGCAATTTTAGGTCTTGCCATTCCAGCCAATGCCGAAGGTCAGAGCTCGCTCGGCGAGTACGACTCGTTCACCCAATCGGCGCAAGCGCAGCACGGGCTGTTCACCGTTTGGCGCAAGGACGATCACGTCTACCTCGAGCTGACGCCGGCGCAGCTCGATCATGATTTCATCGAGACCATCGTACCGGGCACCGGCGCGGGCGGCTGGTTCATCGTGTGGGGCAACACCGATCATCTGCCGGCGATGCTCGTGCGCTTCGAGCGCATCGGCGACAAGGTGGCGATCACGTGGCCCAACACCAGCTTCGCCGCCCAAAACGGGTCGCCGGCGGCGCTGGCCATCGCACGAAACTTCCCGCAGTCTGTCGAGGGCGTGGGCCAAATCACCGCGACCGACGCCAAGACGGGCGACGTCATCTTCGATGCGTCGCCGCTGCTTCAAGACGAATTGGATTTCAACAACATCATCAACCCGTCGTTGAACGTCGCGGACACGCCGAAGGAATATCGCCTCGATGACAGCCGCACGTTCTTCGGGCCGACCAAGTCGTTCCCCAACAACGTGCTGATCGAAGCCGATCAGACTTGGGCGACGTCGGCGGCCCACGTGCTCGACACCGCGCCGGACGCGCGCAGCGTGCAGATCCGCGTCGAGTATAATTTTGCCGAGCCGCCCGGCGACGTGGACTACACGCCCCGCTACGCAGACGATCGCGTGGGCATATACGATGACATCTATCTGCAGTTCGACCGCGACCAGCAGCAAGAGCGCCAGTTGCGCTACCTCATCCGCTGGAACATGCAGCCGTCCGATCCGTCCAAGCGGATCTCGCCGGCCAAGCATCCCATGATCATGTACATCAGCAACACTATTCCCGTGCGCTATCGCGCTTCCATCAAAGGCGCCGTCCTCGCGTGGAACGCCGCGTTCGAGCGCATCGGCATCAGCGACGCGCTGCAAGTGCGCGATCAACCGAGCGACCCGAATTGGGATCCCGACGACATCCGCTACAATGTCATCCGCTGGGTCCCCGAATGGCAGCCGTCGTTCGGCGCGGATTCGCAAACCTTGTACGATCCGCGCACCGGACAAGAGTTTCGCACGGGCATTCTCTTGAGCGCCGATTCTGTGGGCTTAGCGAATTGGATCGACAACATAGATCCCGTGGGTCACGGCGGCGCCGGCCAGAGTCCGGCGTCTGAAGAAGATGCATTCGTCCAGCAGGACCGCGCATTCGGCGCGGCGGCGCTGGAGGTGATGAATCCACTGTGGGGCGACCGCCTTCCAGACTGGTACGTCGACGATGCGATGCGCTCGACCGTGCTGCACGAGATGGGGCACAACATGGGCATGCAGCACAACTTCATCGGCTCGGAAGCGTACACGGCCAAGGATCTGCAAAGCCTCGACTTCACGCGACGTTATGGCACGACGTCTTCCGTCATGGAATACGCCCCGCTCAACATCTGGCCGAAGGGCTACGGTCAAGGGATGTACTTCGCCGACGCGCTCGGCCCATACGATTACTACGCCATACGATTCGGATACGCGCCCATTCCCGGCGCCACCACGCCCGACGCCGAATGGCCAACTCTCGAACGTTGGGCGCAAGGCTGGTCGGACCCGAAGTACCGCTATGCGTCGGACGAGGACGTCTCATGGGGCGACGGACACGCCGCGGATCCGCGCGCGCAGACCGGCGATCTCACCAACGACTCGTTGAGCTGGTGCGCGGTGCGCTTCGGACTCGTCCACTCGCTGGTCAGCACGCTCGACAGCCGGCTCCCGCGTACGGGGCAGCCGTATCAGTTCGAGCGCAACGCATTCCAAGCGTTTTTCCGCCAAGATGCCGCGCTCGCGCGCATCGGCGAGAACTTCATCGGCGGCCAGTACCTTTCGCGCGCGCACCGCGGTGACCCGGGCGCCGCCGCGCCCATCGTGCCCGTGCCGCGCGCCGAGCAAGAACGCGCGCTCGCGCTCCTCGACCGGTTTGTGTTCTCACCCGACGCCTGGAACTACTCGCCTGTGCTGCTCAGCCACCTTGGCTATTCCGAATGGTCGGGATACGGCTATGTAGGCTGGACGGGCTACGGCAACTTGCCGTTTTGGGCATACAACCCGCCGGCCCAACACGACGTCTCCATCGTCGAAGCGATCGGCGGCCTTCAACAGAACACGATCGATGCGATGTTCAAGCCGGCCGTGCTTTCGCGGATCGAGCGTAATCCGCTCGAATCGCCCAGCGGTCCGACGCTCACGCTTGCCGATCTTTTCGACCATCTGCAGGCCACCGTGTACGGCGATCTTTCGAAGGGTTCGTTGCGCGATATCCCATTGCTGCAGCGGAACCTGCAGGAGCGTTATGCGCAAACGTTGGCCACCGTCGCCACGGCGCCCGCAGAGGGGACGCCGTTCGAGGCGCAAGCGTTGGCGCGCGAGCACCTTGCCGCGCTCGGCCACAACGTGGATTTAAGTCTTCGCGGGACCAGCCTCGACGCGGCCACGCGAGCGCATCTTGACGCGTTGCGCGCGCGGGTCGCTAAAGCGCTTAAGTAGGAATCTCGGCTCGTAGGAGGGTGAGCTGTACTGGGGCAAGCATCGCTTGCCCGTTCCAAAAAAAATCTGGGCAAGCGATGCTTGCCCTAGTACGCGCGAAGAAAAAAAAGGGGCAAGGGATGCTTGCCCTAGTACAGCCGACCATAAAAGTCGGCCCCTACGTGGATCGGCCCGGCAACGAGAATCCGGTGGGCAGCGGCTGAGCGACGGTGCGCCGCACATAGATGTGGACTTGGTCGGCTGCTGAGCCATCGGATGCCTCCACCGTCCACGCGCCGTCGCGCAACTTCCAGATCGCGCGCAACCCATTTGCGGTCAGCGCTGCGATTGGTTTGCCGTTCACGCGCCACCGCACATACGAATTCGGCGCCGCCGCAGCCTGCAATTCGAGCGCTTGCGCATCGCCGATCTCGACGCCCGCGTTGGTGGCGTGCAGCACGAACTCGTCGCCTTCCCGGGGAAACACGATCCGCACGCGCGGAATATGCATGGCCACCGGCTTCGATGCGATCGTCGCGGCGGTACCGATCGAACGAGCCGGCGGCATGGCCGTGCGGAAATATCCCGTTAGATCCTGGGGATAAAGATACTCCGAGACGACCGCCGGACAATTAGGGCCCGGAACGTTGCCGGTCGTCGCGCAGATCGGTTCTCGCACGAGCGTCGCCGGAAGCGCGAACGGCGCCGGATCGCGGCTCTCGTGCAGATGCAGCATGATGCGGTTCCACAACGGCGCAGCGCCCACAACACCCGAAACGCGCCGCATTGGGCGGCCGTCGAAGTTGCCGGCCCAAACGCCGACGGTGTAATCGGTGGTGTAGCCCACGGTCCACGTGTCGCGGTAGTCCGACGATGTTCCGGTCTTGACGGCCGCCGGAAATGGCGGCGCGAGCATGGAGTCGACACCGAACGACGCGGCGCGAGCGTGCGGATCGGCCAGCATGTCGGTGATGAGTTGCCAGGCGGCCGGATCGCCGATCTGACGGCCGGCGGCGACGGCGCTTCCATGAGGGCTCGCATCTCCAGCGCCGGCTAGCAGCACTCGCAGCGGAATCTCGTCGCCCGAGCGCGCCGCAGTGAGATACGCGTGCGTCAGCTCCCACAGGCTCACCTCGCCCGAGCCCAACGTGAGACCAAGGCCATAAAATTCCGCCGGCTTGTCCAAGTGGACAAACCCGAGCGCGCGCAGCCGGTCGAGAAACGTTCCCACACCGGTGAGCGACAGAACACGCACGGCCGGAACGTTGAGCGAATCCGCAAGAGCCACGCGCACCCGCACGGGACCCAGATACGTCTCGGAGTAGTCGCTGGGACTGTAGAGCTGCCCGCCGGGAATAGCGTAGTACGCTTGCGTGTCTTGGAGTATCGTGTTCGGCCGGATGACGTGACTTTCGAGCGCATCTTGATAGAGGAACGGCTTCAACGTCGAACCGGGTTGGCGCAGACTTTGCACGCCGTCGTTGCGGCCGAGCGCGAGATCGTCGAAGTAGTCGGCCGAGCCGGCGTACGCGAGGACGTCGCCCGTCCGATTGTCCACCACCAGCACGGCCGCTTGGCTGACATCGTGGCCGGCAAGTCCGGCTAACGTCTGGCGTATCTGCGTCTCGACGAACTCCTGCAGCGGACGATCGAGCGTAGTTCGGGCGCGCGTGGTCCCAGGCGGCAGCGTCCCCGCCGTATAGAAGAGGAAATGCGCGCCGGCGACGATGCCTTCATCGCGCGGCTGCAACGCCACCGATTCGTCGCCCGCGGTGTTTTCTTGCGCGGTCGTGATGTAGCCATCGGCTACCATCCGCGCCAGCACGTATCGCTGACGGCTTCGCAGCGCGGACAGATGGCCGTACGGATTCAAGCCGGTCGGATCGTTCGGAAGCGCCGCGAGCAGACTTGCTTGTGCAAGGTCGAGCTTTGCCGCGGGAATGCCGAAGTACGTCCGCGAGGCCGCTTCGACGCCATAGATGTTGCCGCCCATGGGCAACCGGTTGACATATGCCTCGAGGATCTGCTCGCGATCCATGCCGGCGGCGATGCGCCAAGCACCCCATACCTCGAGCAGCTTGCCGGAGATGCCAATATGGCCGGCCGACAACATCCGCGCGAGCTGCATTGGGATCGTCGACGCGCCGCTCACCACCCGGCGCGTTTCGATCATCTGCCAGGTCGCGCGTGCGACCGCGGCCGCATCGACGGGCCCATGATGGTAGTAGCGGCCATCCTCGGCGGCGATGATCGCGTGCAAAAAATAAGGCGACACTTGCGCGAGCGACACGAACGCGGTATGCTCTTGGTCGCGCGATAACAACGTGCCGAGCGGCAAACCATTGCGATCGGAAAAATCTATGGCCGCCGACGTCGCATGAAGGTCGGCGGCGCGGATGGGTGCCAGGTAGGCCGAGAGCCGGATCGCGATGCACGCGAACACGGCCGCAGCCACCGCCCGCCAAAGCGGGCTGAGGGGCCGCGAGGTGAGACCGACGAGGAATGTGCGCACGGGCTAAAGCATTTCTTGGAGCGCGCGTTTGACGCAATGCATTCGCAGGGACGGATGGCCAGTCATGCCGAGCAACGGTGCCACAGCCCGCGGGGCGAGATTTTTCGCCTGCACGATATTCCTATTGGGTCTTGGCGCGTTAGGGGCCGGATGCGCGCATAAAGAAGCGCCGCTGCCTGCCGTGGCGCCCGTGCCTGCACCCACTCTGCAGTCCTGGATCGCCGAGATAAGTCCGCAAGGCGAGGCCGATCCGCTTTCGCAGATACGCATCATCTTCAAACAGCCGGTCATTCCGGTCGAAAGCATCGAGAGTCCCGACGCGCAAACCGAGCTCGCGAGGTTTTCCTTGCTGCCGTCGCTGCCCGGACATTTCCGCTTCCTCACGCCGCGCATGGTGGGTTTCCAAGCCGACGCTGCGATACCCGTGGCGACGCGAGTTCAAGTCAGGATCGCAGCCGGTCTCACCGACGTCAAGGGCGACCGGCTCGACCGCGACCTGACCTGGACATTTCAAACCGAATCGGTCACCCTGACCGGCTTGCCGGGCACGG
Organism: Candidatus Eremiobacteraceae bacterium; assembly: GCA_036511855.1. Taxonomy (NCBI): domain Bacteria; kingdom Bacillati; phylum Vulcanimicrobiota; class Vulcanimicrobiia; order Candidatus Eremiobacterales; family Candidatus Eremiobacteraceae; species Candidatus Eremiobacteraceae bacterium. Next base: position 9,839 of record DATCBN010000088.1, read on the forward strand.
ACGAAAACGGCGCGTTGATGGAAAATCCCGATCCGGGCGTCATCCGGCCGCGCTTGGTGGTCCGCGCGAATACCGAACTCGACATCGCGTCGCTGCGGTCGCATACGTCGCTCGCGCCCGAACGGGGCGGCGCCACCGCGTCCGTCGATGTCGAGCGCGACACGTCGTCGCCGCCGCCGTGGCAATGCGATGCGTGCGACGGCGACAACGCAAGCTCGGGCTTCGACCCTTCGAAGGCCGACTGGGCCTACACCATCACGCCGACAGCCGACTTGGCGAAGGGGACCCGCTACGCGTTGGTGTTCTCTCCGGGCATAAACCCGACGCACGGCAATCTGCCAAGCACGGACAAATTCGCCGGCCGGGTCGTCACGTTCGCGCCGTTAGCGCTACAGAAGCACGAATTGACCGGTCAGCCCGGCCCCGACGGACCCTCCGGCCGGTTCGTCAACGGCGTGCTCCAGCTTGCGTTCAACAACGGCATCGACGCGGCGTCGGCAGGCACGAACATCACGATTTCGCCGGCCTCCTCGGATGCATCGCACCTGCTCGATGTGTACGATGGCGACAACACGGCGACGCTCAATCCGCTCGTTCTCGCTCCGGACACCGCCTACACCGTCACCATCGGCGCGGGTTTGAAAGATCAATTCGGTCAGACGCTCGGGGCGGCGCAGACGGTCGCCTATAGCACCGGCGATTTGGCCGGCGATATCTGGGCAGCCGAGGGCCTGCACGTCTTTCCGCTGGACACCGGTCTGCGAATCGATGTCGCGACGGTCAACCTTCCCAAAAAACGATACAGCGCGGCGTATCGCGTGTTGACGCCGGCCGATCTCGTATGGCTCGATCCGCAGGATACCGATATCTCGCGCATCTTGCCCGATTCGAAGGCATGGACGAACTATCCGGTGACGGCGCCGAAGAACCAACTCGTCACCACTGCGGTGCCGATCGCCGACAAGCTCGGCGGCCCCACCGGCCTGCTGGCCTACGGTATCCAAGCGGACACAAACCAGTACGGAGCCGACAGCCCGAAGGCGTGGCGCACTCGCCAACTCTTCGGTGTGGTGGAGTTGACAAACCTCGGCGTCTTCGCACAGTGGTACCCGTCATCGGGCCTGGTTCGAGTCAGCCGCCTCTCCGACGGCGCACCGGTCGGCGGCGCAACGATCGAAGTTTATCCGTCGCGCGTTTCCTACGACCCTACGCCGGCCGGCGCGACCGCGCCATGCGCGACCGCGATGACCGACTCCACAGGGACGGCGCACTTCGGTTCTGCAGACGTGAAGCCGTGCATGACGTTCTCGCAGTCACCGGATCAGGCGCCGGACTTGCTCACGGTCGTGAAGACGTCCGCCGATTGGGCGTACGTCCGCACGTCGTCGTGGGATGGCTCGTACGGCTATGGTCTCTACGGCGGCTGGGACGGGGGAGGCGTGCCGCAATCGTGCGGGTCCGTTTACTCCGACCGGCAACTCTATCAACCCGGCGAAACCGTTCGTTTGAGCGGCGCGGCGTTTGCGTTGAGCGGCGGCAAGATCCAGCGCGAAAGCGGCGTGCGATTCCGCGTGACCCTCGACGATCCGAACGGAAATCACACGCTCGCCGGCACGACCGCCGCCGATGCGTTCGGCGCCTTCACGTTGTCGATTCCACTTGCCATGAATCAGGCTCTCGGCTACTACAGCGTGACCGCCAAAGGCGATGACGGGGTCGTGATCAACGGCGACTTCCGCGTGGCGCAGTTCCGCGCTCCTAACTTCAAAGTCGCGCTGACGTTGGACAAGCAGTACGCGCCCGCCGGCGGCACGGTCAGCGCAACGGCCAGCAGCACGTACCTCTTCGGCTCACCGGTCGAAGGCGGCTCGGCGCAATACTACGTGACGCGTTCGCAGGCCGACCTCAATCCAAAAGGTTGGGATACATATCAGTTCGGTCCAAGGTGGTTCTGGCCCGACCAGGCGCCCGACGCGACAAGCGATGTGCTCCAGAGCGCTCAGACGATCGACGCAAAGGGCGCAAGCGCGCTGACGATCCCGGTCGCGGCCGACCTTCCGTATCCGATGTCGTACCGCGTCGACATGCAGACGACCGACGTCTCACATCTGTCGGTGAGCGACTCGAAATCGTTCACGGCGTTGCCGTCGCTCGACCTGATCGGCCTGCACAACGATTGGGTGGCCACGGCTGGCAAGCCGTTCGCCGAAAGCGTGATCGTCACCGATCCCGACGGAAAGCCGCAATCCGGCAATCGCGTGCATCTCGAACTGCAGTCCATGAAATACATATGGGCGGGTCAGATCGTGGAAGGCGGAGAGGCGCCGCAGGACCGTGTGCTCTACACCACGGTCGCGCAAGACGACATCACGTCCACCAGTTCGGCCGTCGCCGTGTCGTTCACGCCGAAATCGTCAGGAGAATATCGCATCCGCGCGAACTTCCCCGGCGCGAGCAATGCAGCGACTGAATCAGACGACATCATCTACGCGACCGGCGACGAGCCGTACGCGTGGGGCAGCGACAATCCGGCCGGCATCCAGGTGAAGCTCGACAAACCGAACTACAAAATCGGCGACCTCGCAACAGCCCTGATCGAATCTCCCTATCCGGCCGCCGAACTCTACTTCGCCGTGATCCGCCACGACGTGATCTCGTCGCAGATCTTGCAGGTGAAGGGCAGCGCGCCGCGCGTGCAGTTCCGCGTCGCGCCGGACATGGTGCCGAATGCAGCGGTAGAGGCGGTGCTCGTGCGTCGTGGGCGGCCGCTCGGTCAGTTGGCGTCGGGCACGTTGGACAGCCTTGCGCGCGCCGGATTCGCGCCGTTCAACACCGATCTGGGTTCGCACTATCTCAAAGTGGGAGTCCGTCCGGCACACGCCACCATCGAGCCCGGCCAAATGCAGACGATTCGCCTTTCCTTGCACGACGCAAATGGCAGACCAGCGGCCGGAGAGTTCGCCGTGATGGTCGTCAACGAGGCCGTGCTGCAATTGACCGGTTACCGGCCGCCGGATCTTGTGAAGACCGTTTTTGCCGATCAGCCGATATCAACGCGGTTTTCAGACAACCGGCCCAACGTCGTGCTGAGCAAGCAAAAGCTTGCGGGCGAAAAAGGTTGGGGTTACGGCGGCGGGTTTGGCGCCGGCGCTGCGGGAACGCGCGTCCGCACAAATTTCCAGCCGATCGCGTATTACAACGGCGCTGTGCGCGCGGATTCGTCGGGGAATGCGGTCGTCTCGTTCGCGCTTCCCGATGACCTGACGACTTGGCGCGTGATGGCGGTCGCCATCGGTCCACCCGGCGCGCCCGGTGCGCCCGATCCGCTCACGTTCGGCAGCGCCGACGCCACCTTCATCGCGAACAAACCGCTCGTCACCAACGCGCTGCTGCCGCAATTCGCCCGGCCGGGCGATGAGTTTCTCGGCGGCGTGACGGTTACCAATTCCACGGGCGCGCCGGCGCAAGTCGCGATCACGGGCCTCTTGGCTGGCCCGCTCGCATTCACGAGTACGTCGGCCCAAACCAACCGAGTGCAATCGACCGAAACGGCGGCCGTCGGCACGAGCGCCTTCCGGTTCGACATGAAGATCACGGGCGATGGAAGCGCCACCGTGCGATTCGATTCAGGCATGGCGGGCCTCACCGATGCGTTCGCATTGCCGCTCGACGTCGTTACGCGCAGCGTCCTCGAGTCCACAGTCGACACCGGCTCCACGCAGACCACCGCCACCGTGCCGATAAACGTCGGTCCGGACGTGACGCACGACGCCGGCGGGTTGCAGCTCACTGTGGCTAGTTCGCTCGTGCCGTTCGTCGCCGGGCCGGCGGCCCGGATGATCGACGATTACCCGTTGCCGTTCGCCGAAACCGCCGGAAGCAGATTGCGTGCAGCGGCCGATATCGCGATCATCAACAAGCGCTTCGCCAGCCCGCTGACCGGCGTCGACGTCGCGGCCACATCCGGCCTTGCGATGCAACAACTCGCGGCGCTGCAGCTTAGCAACGGCGGGCTGGCCCCATGGCCCGGCGCGACGAAGGCGGCGCCGCTCGACAGCGCGTACGCGGCGCTCGCACTCGCCCGCGCTCGAGAAGCCGGCCTAAAAGTCGATGACGTGGTATGGCGCCGGCTCAGCGACTACCTCGCAGTGAACCTTGCGAATCCTTTCGACGACACGTGTACATCGGATCTGTGCGCCGCCGAAGTGCGCCTCGCCGATCTGCAAGCTCTTGCCGCGCTCGGAGAACGGCGCACCGACTTCTTGCAGGAGATATTCGATAAACGCGACCGGCTCTGCGACGTCACGCGCGTGGAGCTGGCGAGGTATCTCTCGCAAACGCCGGGTTGGGAGTCGCAAGCCAAGCAGATGAGTGACGCGATCGAGCGCAACGTCTACATCACAGGCCGCGGCGCGGCGGTGAGCCTGCCCGGCTCGTGGCAATGGTATAACTCGGAGACCACCGCGCAGGCGCAGGCTTTGCGTTTGTTCGTCGCGCGGGCAGGCTCGACAGATATCGCCGACAACATGCTCAAGACTTTGCTCGGCATGCGCCGCAATGGAACGTGGGGCGATTCTTACGACAATGCCGAAGCACTGGACGCGATCGTAGACTACGGCGTCGCGCAAGGACCGGCGCCGGCGTTCAACGCGATGATCACGCTCGCGCGAGCGCCGATCATGGCCGAACGGTTCGCCGGCTATGTCGACCCGGAGCGAAGCAAGTTCGTACCGATGACGGGTTTGGCGCGTGGGCGCAGCGACCTCGCTCTTTCTAAAGAGGGAACGGGGACGCTGCACTACGTCGTCTCTTACCAATACCAGCCGGTCAACGGCGAGCCCGGTGCGATAAACGGCTTGCGCGTACTGCGCGAGATCCGCCCGGCCAACAAAGAGCAGGTGCTCGCCACGATCGGCGTCGGCTACTCAGGTCAGCCGATCGAACTGCCGGCGGGCAACGTGTTCGACATAGGTTTGCAGATCATCACCGATCACTTCGTGGATCACGTGGTCATCGACGACCCGCTCCCCGCTGGTTTCGAGGCGGTCGACACCTCGTTCGCCACCTCCACGCCGTACTTTCAAACCACGAGCGCGTGGCAGATCGACTTCCAGACGATTGCGCGCGACCGCGTGACGGCGTTCGCGTCCGAGCTTTCGCCCGGCGTGTATTCGATGCACTACCTCGTGCGGACGGTCACGCCCGGTACGTATGTCTGGCCGGGAGCGGAAGCGCAGCTGCAGTACGCGCCGGAGGAGTTCGGCAGAACAGCGTCCTCAACGGTAAAAGTGACCCAGCCATGATCGCGCGCGGCCCTACAGCCCACGTCGCATGTAGGAGGGTGAGCACACCGTACTAGGGTGAGCAACGCTCACCCATTTGGGCAAGCGATGCTTGCCCTAGTACGGACGTAGAAAAAACGGGGCAAGCGATGCTTGCCCTAGTACAGTTGCCCTCGTACAGAGATGAAGGTCGGCCTCGCATGCTGCGCGTAGGTCTACCGTATGGCCGGAGAAGGGTTACCAGCTACGCGGACGTGGTGGCACGCGCTGCCCGGTGCGACGCACCTGCGCGCGTTTGTGAGGCTTATGCGGCAGGGCGCTCGCGACGTCGCCATGCGCGATCGGCTGCCGAACGCCACGATAGGCGAGGGAGTCATCATCCGCGGCATCGAGCGCTTCACCTCGGGCAAGAACCTCATCCTCGATCATCGCGCGTACATCAATTGCCGGGGCGGCGCTTGGAACAAACGCGCCGGTTTTGTGACCATCGGCGACCATAGCGAAATCGGCCCGTTTTGCGCGCTCTGGGGAGCCGGCGGCATCACGATCGGCAACAACGTCCACCTCGGCTCGCACGTGAGCATCAGCGCGCACGAAGGCCGTCAGGTGAAACCAGAAGATCTCGATGTGATGAAGCCGCTGGATTTTGATTTCGCGCCGGTCGTGATCGAGGATCACGTGCTGGTCTGCTCGGGGACGTCGATTGCGCCCGGAGTGCGGATCGGCCATCACTCCATCATCGGATGCGGATCGGCCGTCGTGAAAGATGTACCGCCGTATGCGGTGGCGGCGGGGTCTCCGGCGCGCGTGATACGCTTTAGCGTACCCCAGGCGCCGGATGCGGTTTCCTGATTAGGGTTTACGGATAGTCGGGCGGGAACAGATACGTGGGCGGCGGACCGTCGAGCGGTATGCCTTCTTCAATCGTGATCTGCATGTACGGAGCCAGTTGGATAAGTCTCGGATTGCCGATGTACGTCTGCCCATTGACGATGACCGTCTGCGGGCCGACGTAGCCGGCGACATTGCTCGTGGTGAGCGGCTCACCCCACATGTCGAACACGTTGCCGAGCTTGAACGATCCCTGACCGACTCGTGGTTCCATGTGGACCATGCCGGTGTCGTCGTGCGTGTGCAAGAAGTACAGGCAAGTCTGGTGGTAGATGAAGACGTTGTGATCCGGTTGGAACATGCCGATGCCGCGCGGTATCGCGATCTGCTGGCCATCGACGAAGAGGCTCAGATGGATGTGGTGATGGCCGGGGCCGCCCACGGTCTTCAGGCAATTCAAGGTGCCGTCGATCGTCTGGCCCTGTCCGCCCGTGGCGGTGTCGCCTTCGGGGAATGTGGGCGTGCCGATCGTGGTGCCGATGAACATCTGGATAGGCGGAGGCGTATCGCTCGGGTTCGCGGTGGGCGCAACCGCGATGGAACCTACTTCGGGATCGATGGGCGGCTGGTTGGCCCCCGTGGCGGCCGGAGCCGACGCGGATTGCCCGCTGCAAGCGGCGAGACCTAATGCTAACGCCGCCGGTGCGGCCCAGGCCAACACGGCGAACGCCGAATGCTTGCGGAACGATTGCTTCATCATGCGTAACCTCAAGAATTGAGTTGTGGATCGTGTACGGAACTATGCACAGCTATCCTACCGTCTGCATGCCGATCCAGCCTCGGTCTTAAAGTCCCTAATTCGCCTGGTAGGAGACCTAGCACGTCGCCGCACGATTGGCCGCTTTAGCCGTATGTCGCAAGCCCCGTGAAAGTCGATATAATGTGTAGAGATGATCTATCACTTCTGTAATGCGGCCTTTGGCGAGACCTTTCGCGTTTTGGCCGCCGATTTCGGACAGCGTCACGGCTTGCCCATCACGACCGTGATGTCCCGGCCGCCTGGCCGTCAGGGAAGACTCGCCGATCCGGTGGTCGTGGCGGACGTCAACGCGCCGGATTTCTTGGCGGGAATTGCGCCGGCCGATAGAGCCATCGTCACCGGATTCAGTCAGATCTTCTCGCAAGCGGCGATCGACAGATTTGCGTCAATCGTCAATATCCATGCGTCTTTGCTGCCGTTCTACCGCGGACCCACGCCTACATATTGGTGCATCGCAAACCACGAACGCACCACCGGATACACATTGCACGGGATCACGAAAAAGATTGATTCTGGGCCGATCTTATATCAGGGAATCGTGCCGGTGGATGGCATACGAAATCCTATGACGCTTAGTTCTCGAATTAGTGCCGCAGCAGGCGACACGTTTGTCCGGTATCTCGATCACTTGCGAACGGGATCACCGTGGGAGATCAGGATCGTCGATGCCGTCGCCGCATATACGACGCACGTCAACTACCGGTCATTTCCCCCAGAGCATTAGTGCGGCAGCCAGGCCTCGGGCTTGGCGAGCAATCGCTTGATCTGACCGGGCAGCGTCCCCGAGACGACGTCGGCGATTGTGACCGACTCCAAGACGATGCGAAGCGACGCGCGCACTGCGATCCAGACATCGCGCAGCGGCTCGGACAGGCCTTTGTAGCCGACGCTCTCAGGCCTCACGCCGCGGACGTTGGCGAGCGGACCTTCGACCACCCGGATGACGTCGGCCAACGTGATGTCGTCGGCAGATTTCGCGAGGCCGTAGCCGCCCTCGAATCCGCGCTGCGACCGGACCAGGCCGCCGTGCTTGAGATCCAACAGGATGTTCTCTAGCAATTTGAGGGGGATGGCCTGCGCATTGGCGATTCGTTCACCTTTCACCAAATTGGGCTCCCCTGCGGCGAGTTCGACCATCGCTCGCAGGGCATAGTCAACCCGGGCGGTGATGTGCATGGCGCTTGATTTTTCCGAATGAACGTTCAATTCCCACTAGCCGGTGTTGCCGAACAACATGCGCGTGCGCGATACGGGCGCAAAACGTTTTTCGCGGCTCGGCCGGACGTAGACGATCTGACCTTGCGTCAAGTCGAGTTGCTCGACATCGTCGCGCGTGATCTGAGCCCAGATATGCCGTCCGTCGGCGAGCATGAGATCGACGCGTACCTCGAAGCCGAGATGGATGATGCGCTGGACCATGGCTTCGTACGACGAACTCGTGGGCTCGACGCGTACGTCGACGTCGTGCGGCCGGACAAACGCGTCGTCGAATGCGGTCATCGGACCGATGAACGACATGACGAATGGATTGGCGGGTTGTTCGTACAGTTCGCGCGGCGTGCCGACTTGTTCGATGCGGCCGCGATGGACGAGAACGATGCGGTCGGCGATTTCCATGGCTTCGGCCTGATCGTGCGTGACGAAGACCGTTGTGACGTGGATCTCGTCGTGCAGGCCGCGCAGCCACGCGCGAAGTTCCGCGCGGACGTTCGAGTCGAGGGCGCCGAACGGTTCGTCGAGCAGCAGCACGCTCGGCTTGATGCAAAGCGCGCGCGCCAAAGCCATGCGCTGGCGCTGGCCACCGGAGAGCTGGCTAGGGTACCGCGATCCGAGCCCGTCGAGTTGGACGAGCTTCAACAATTGGTCGACGCGCGCGCGGATCTCGCTCGCCGGCCGCTTGCGGATGCTCATGCCGAAGGCGATATTGTCCCACACGGTCATGTGTTTGAACGCCGCGTAATGCTGGAAGACGAATCCGACGCCGCGATCCTGCACGGGGACATCGAGCGAGTTGACGCCTTCGATCTCCACTTCGCCCGAATCGGGGCGTTCCAAGCCGGCGATCACCCGGAGCAGCGTGGACTTGCCGCCGCCGCTCGGACCGACGAGCGCCGTCAGCGAGCCGCCGGGAATTTCGACCGACACGTCGTCGAGAGCAGCGAACTTGTCGAAGCGCTTGCTGACTCCCCGGAGCACGATGCTCATGATCAGGCCTCCTTGCGCGCGAGCGCATTCATTGAGAAAAGTGTTGCGAACGCGAGTAGCGCAAGCACGACCGACGCCACGTACGCGCCGGTGAGGTCGAACGCTTCAAATCGGTCGTCGACGTAGAGCGTGAGCGTCTGTGTGACGCCTGCCAGGTGTCCGGCGACGACGCTCACCGCGCCGAACTCGCCGAGCGCACGCGCGGTGGTGAGCACCACACCGTATGTGACGCCCCAACGGATCGACGGAAGCGTGACGCGCCAAAACGCTTGCCATGGCGATGCGCCGAGCGTGCGTGCCGCTTGTTCTTGATCTTCGCCCGTTTCACGCAGCACGGGCACGACTTCGCGCACCACGAACGGCAGTGAGACGAAAACGGTGGCGAGCACCATGCCGGGCAATGCGAAGATCACCCGTATGTCGTGGGCGAGGAGCCAAGGGCCGAACCAGCCCTGGCGGCCATAGACGAGCACGAGAGCGAGACCCACGACGACGGGCGATACGGCAAAAGGCAGATCCACAAGCACGTCGAGGATGCGCGCGAACCGCATCTTCGATCGGACGAGCAGCAGCGCGCACAACACGCCGAAGACCGTGTTCATCGGAACGGCTATACCCGCGATCAATAGCGTGAGCCATAGCGCGTGCAACGCGTCGGGCTGTGTGACCGCTTGCCAAGCAGCAAAAACGCCATGCTCGAAACTGCGATAGAAGATCATGCCGACCGGCAGGGCCAGGATGGCCGCCAGATAGGCGAACGCCGTGTAGCGCAGCGCGAGCTTAGCCACCATGACGCAAACCCCGGCGCTGCAGCGCGTTGAGCGCGAGCAGCACGGCACAGGACAGCGCCAAGAGGACGACCGACACCGTGGCGGCGCCGGCGATGTCGCCGCTCTCGATCTGTCCGAAGACGTGAACCGCTGCGACCTCTGTCTTGAATGGAATGTTTCCGGAGATGAGGACGACCGATCCGAATTCGCCGATGGAGCGAGCGAAGCCGAGCGCGACGCCGGAGATCAGCGCCGGCAAAATGGTCGGAAAGATGATGCGCGCGTACGTCTGCAGGATGCCGGCGCCTAGCGACGCGGCGGCCTCTTCCATCTCTCGGTCCAGCTCCATGAGCACCGGCTGCACCGAGCGCACGACGAATGGCAGCGTGACGAAAAGCAATGCGAGAAAGACGGCGGCCTGCGTGTAGGCGACGTTGATGTGGACCGGGCTATGCGGTCCGTACAAGGCTACAAGCGTAAGTCCGGCGACGATCGTCGGGAGCGCGAACGGCAAGTCGATGAGCGCGTTGAGGAAAGGTTTGCCCCAGAAATCGTCGCGCACGAGCACCCACGCGATCAGCGTACCGGCGACCGCATTCACAACGGCCACACCGAGCGATGCGATGAGGCTCAAGCGCAGACTCGCGAGCGCGTCCGCGGCGAAGACTTCGCTCCAAAACGACCCGCCGGTGAACGCGCGCGCTGCCACCGCAGCGAGCGGCAGCAGTACGATCACGCTCAAAAACGTCGTGACGATTCCGGCGGGCAACAACGAATCGCTGCGTGCGGCCTTGTTCCGGACCGCCACCCGCTCGACTTGAATGGCCGCCGCGCTAGTGGCCACCGGCGATGCCTAGCGCTCGTTCGATTTGCGCGACCTGGCCGTTCTGCGGATCGAAAAACTTCGTCTGCACGGCTTGCCATCCGCCCAAGTAGTTGATGTCGAATAACGTGTGCGGCTGCGGGAAGCGCACCTTCGTGGGCACGTTCTTTAAGACCGGCCGGTAGCCGTGAGCGGCGAAGATCGCCTGCGCCTGCGGGGTGCGCAGGAAGTCGACAAAGGCGCGCGCTTGCTGCGGGTGCTGCGATCCCGTTACCACCGCGATCGGATTCTCGATCAAGATGGTTTGATCGGGCACGACGAAGTCGACATCGGAGCCGTTGCTCTGCGCGAGGATGGCTTCGTTCTCATAGGCGAGCATGACGTCGCCCTTGCCGGACGTGAAAGTCTGAAGCGAGTCGCGGCCGCTCTTGTCCTGCACCGAGATATGATCGAAGAGTTTGCTCAAATAGGCGATGGCGTAGTTGGGAGACGAGCCACGTTTGAGCATGGCGCCGTAGGCCGCCATGATGTTCCAGCGCGCGCCGCCGGACGTGAACGGATTGGGTGTGATCACATCGACGCCCGGCTTGATGAGGTCGGCCCAGGCCCGTATGTTCTTCGGATTCCCCTTGCGCACGACGAAGACCACCACCGAGTCGGTGACCATGCCGTGATACTTGTCTTTGTTCCAGTCGGCCGAGACCAGGCCGGCGGTGACGAGCTTGGTGATGTCCGGCTCGAGCGAAAATGCGACCACGTCCGCGGGCAAGCCGGCTGCGACGGCCCGGCTTTGCTCGCCGGATGCGCCGAACGATTGCGAAAAGGTGACGTTTTGGCCGGCTGGCGTGGCTTGGAACGCCTTGACGAGATCAGCGTAGGCTTCGCGCGGCGTCGAGTAGGCGATGAGGTTCAGCTGAACCGATCCGTCCGCCGAAGCGGGACGCGGCTGCAACGCGAGGGCGGCCGACGTAGCGATAAGTGCGGCCGCAACGGTTGCACGGCGGGCGAATAACGTCATGAGAATCTCCGTGTACCCAAGTAAGTCTATTAACTTAGTATAGAATGACCTAAATCGGTGTTTAGGTCAAGATGCCCATGCGTCCCTATCGAGGGGAGCTTAGGACTAGCTAAGCGGTCCCGCGGGGGTGCGAAGGCGGCGCAGATCGCCGTCGCGCTGCGTCAGACCGATGCCGTCGAAGTACTCCATGAGCGGAAGCGCGTACTTGCGCGAAGTGCCGAAGGCGTCACGAACGCGCGCCATCGTCGCGCGTCCGTCGGCGTGCAGCAGACTGACCAACACGTCGCGCGCGCGCCCGATCTGCGTGCGCCGGTAGACATCTTCGCCGACGCGGACGAGCGCGCCGGTCGCGAAAAGCATGGTCATGGCATCGGAAGCGCCGTCGACGGTAGAGGTCGCGATGGCCGAGTGCAAAGCTTCATATGCACACGGCACGAGCGGATTCGCGTCGCCGGTCAAGAGTGCGCGCTCGATCAGCGCTCGTTGCTCGGGCTCGAGCTCCGGAACAAAATCGGGCAGATGCCAATAACGCGTGCGGAGTGCGACGCGGCCGTCTGCTTGCCAGGCGGCAAGTAAGCGCGCCGCCACCGGGTCGGTCAACGAAAGCACGGCGGCGACCTCGGCGGTGGTGCAGCCCGCAGTCCACGGCATCGTCTCGTGACGCCTGCGCAGCGTGACCGACGCGACGGCGAACGCCGCGTCGGTCACGCTCGTGGCGAGATACTCTTTTGGTTTTGCCAGCGCGATCGCCATGCCGTGCTCGAGCAACTGCACGAGCGCCGGCTCGACATCGTGCACGACGACGTTGGCAGCGGAGGCGATCTTGACCGCTGCGAGCGGCACGAGACCAGCGGCCTCGAGCGCGTGAAGCGACGCCGATGCGACGGCCGACAATTCGCGCGCGGCCGGCGCTCTCGTCGAATTCCGTTCCGCCGCGTGACGCGTGACGGCCCCACCTAAAAGATCTTTCGGCGACATCCGGCGCAAGACGAGACGGCTGCCGGGATAGAATGCCACCGGCGAGTTGAGTGCGAGAACAGCGGGCGTCGCGTTTGCGTCGCTTGGCGCCCGTTTCTCAAATATGAGCAAACCCGGAATCTCAGCCGATCCGATGTGGGCGCGGACGGGAGTGCGACGGCGCAGCATCGGCAACGCCGCGGGAAGCGGCGTGAATTCGACTTCCAGCGTGCGCGTGGGTTCGAACTCGGCGGGCGCGGTGAGCGTTTCACCCCGTGCGATGGACGCGACGTCGATGCCCGGCAAATTGAGCGCCACGCGCGCGCCGCCGGAAGCTTCAGCTACGGTCCGGCCAAACGTTTGGATCTTCCGGATGCGGACGTCGACGCCGCTCGGCTGCAGCCTCAGCCGGTCGCCGGTGCGGATCGTGCCTTGCATGAGCGTGCCCGTCACAATCGTGCCTTGACCGGGCAGCGCGAAGACTCGATCGATCGGAAGATAGGCGGGCGCTTCGGGCGCACGCGGCGGCAGTGCGAGGAGTTCGTCGTGAATGGCGGCGCGCAGTTCTGCGATGCCTTCGCCGGTGACGTTGGAGACCGCAAGGGCGGGCGCGTTCTCGGCGATCGTCGACCGGCATGCGTCGCGCGTGAGCGCGAGCGCGGTCGCGACGCCTGCCGCGTCGGTCGCGTCGGATTTGGTCAACACCACAATCGCGCGCCGCACGTTGAGGAAACTCAAGATCTGCAGATGCTCGAACGTCTGCGGTCTCGGTCCTTCGGTGGCAGCCACGACGAGCAATAGCAGTTCCATGCCCGCCGCGCCGGCCAGCATGTTGTGGAGGAAGCGTTCGTGGCCGGGTACGTCGATAATGCCGGCTTCGATGCCATCGTCATATCTCAGCGGCGCAAAACCAAGGTCGAGGGTCATGCCGCGCTCGCGCTCTTCGAGCAAGCGGTCGGGATTGTGGCCGGTCAGCGATATCACGAGCGCGCTCTTGCCGTGATCCACATGTCCGGCGGTGCCGATTATGTGCAAGCCATAAACGCGGCACAAAGATCCGCGTCTTCGTCCTCGCGCACCGTCCGGAGATCGACGATGAATTCGTCGTCTTGGACGCGTCCGATGACCGGCGGACGATGCGCGCACATGCGAGCGGCGATCGCGTCCGGCGCGTTCTCGCCCGACGCGACGGCGATGCCCGCTGATGCTATCTCAGTGGTGGGCATGGTGCCGCCGCCGGTCGTGGATGTGGTCCGTACCGGACGGAAGCGCGGCGGGTCGCTGTCTGCATTGAGCGCCGTGCAAAGCGATGCGGCTCGGTCGAACAAATCGTCGCTGCTCAAGATCAACATCGCTACGAGCGGCAACTCGCGCAACCGCTCGGGTTCGAGGTAGAGGGCGAGCGTGGCGGAGAGTGCGGCGATCGTGGTCTTGTCGGTGCGCAAGGCGCGCAATAACGGATTGGCGCGCACGCGGGCGATCAGATCCGCGCGGCCGCAGATGATGCCGCACTGGGGCCCACCGAGCAGTTTGTCGCCTGAGACGGCCACCAGATCGAGTCCCGCCGCGATCTCTTGTGCGACCGTGGGTTCGTGCGGCAATCCAAACGGCGCGAAGTCGACGAGCGCACCCGAACCAAGATCTTCGAACGACAGGACGTCGAGTTCTTTTGCGAGTACCGCCAGCGCTTGCGCGCTGACTTCCGCGGTGAATCCCTGAACGCGATAGTTGCTCGGATGCGTGCGCATGAACATGGCGGTGTCCGCCGACCAGTGTTCGCGGTAGTCACTTGCGTACGTCTTGTTCGTCGTACCGACTTCGATCAGCTTCGCGCCGGTCTTGCGCAGCACGTCGGGCAGCCGAAAGCCGCCGCCGATCTCAACGAGCTGTCCGCGGCTCACGACGACTTCGCGACCGTTCGCAAACGTGTCGAGCACCAACACGACCGCGGCCGCGCAATTGTTCACCACGAGCGACGCCTGGGCGCCGGTCAATTCGCGCAGTTGCGCGGCTACTCGCTCGTAGCGGCTCCCACGCTTGCCCGTCGCCAGATCGTACTCGAGGTTCGTATATCCCGCGCCCAGCTCGCTGATCGCCGCGAGCGCTGCGGCTGCGAGCGGCGCACGCCCAAAATTCGTGTGCAGGATGACGCCGGTGCCGTTGATGACGCGGAGCAAGCCCGCGGTCTCGCTTGTCGCGAGCCGGCCGAGGATGCGGAGTTTGAGCGCGGCGTCGTCCGGCGGGACCGCCACCGCATGCGCCGCATCGCGAGCTTCGTCGAGCACGTGCTGCACGGCAGCGCGCACGGCGGCCCGGCCGAGCACGGCGTTGAACGCCGCAAGATCGGGGTCGGCGGTGAAGCGATGAACGGCGGGGATGGCCCGCCGGAGGCTGCCGTCCATGGGATCGCCCTAGTCGAAACGGCGGCCTAGCGCTTGCGGCGACTAAGCGGCCGTGGAGTTACGCGACCGGTTTGAGATGTTTCTCGACGGTCATGACGATTTGTCTCTCGGGCACGTAACCGACGATGCGATCGACCGGCTCGCCGCCTTTGAAAAGGATGAGGCTCGGGATGCTCGACACTTCGTACTTGCCCGCGATGCTCGGCGATTCGTCGGTGTTGAGTTTGACGACTTTCAACCGGCCCTTCATGTCTTTCGCGACCTTGTCGACGATCGGTCCAACCATCTTGCACGGGCCGCACCATGGCGCCCAAAAATCCACGAGAACGGGCGTGGCAGATTGTAGGACTTGGACATTGAAGTCGGCTTCGCCGACGTTCACGGCATCACTCACGGGGGACTCCTTCGGATATTCGCTGGTTCAACAAGTTGAGCCGGTGTTATTCGTGCCGGCGCGGTGACGCGCCTTTCGGGCGGCGACCGTACTAGGGCGAGCATCGCTTACCCAAACATGTCACGCATCGACGAGCGTCTTGATGCGGCCGACGTAGTCGTCCGCAAGCTTTTCCGCGGCTTCGTCATCGGCCGCTTCGGCCACCACCGTGAATAGCGGATCCGAGGGATCGGGAAGCACGAGCACCCAGTCGCCGTCCCCGACGATTTTCACGCCGTCGAGGAGATCGAGCCTCTGGTCGCGGGCTTGCGAGATGAGTTCGCGCATGATCACGCCCTTGCGTTCCCACGGGCACGTCACTTTTCTCCGCACGAGGTGAAGCGGCGGCACCGTCGCGATCAATTCCGATGCCTTGCGGCCCGTGCGCGCGAGCATTTCCAATATCTTCGCGCTCGCGTAGATCGCATCGAACGCGGGCGAAAACTCAGGAAAGATCAAGCCTTCGCGGGCGCCGCCCGCAAACGTGGGCGCCGCGGGACTCGCGCAAAGTTCCATCATGGACCTGCGGTCGGCTTTCGTGCGAACGATCCGGCCGCCACTCTTGAGCGCGACCGCATCCAGCCGCGACGACGCGGTGACCGGAACCGCGACCACCGCTCCGGGCGTGCCGCCGAACACAAGCTCGGCGACGAGCGCCAACAACAGATCATTTTCGGCGATGCGGCCGGTATCGTCGACGATACTGACGTTTTCCGCGCCGGGTTCCACCAAGATGCCGATATCGGCGCCAAGCGTGGGGACGATGGTGGACAACTGGTGGAGATACTTCTCGCGCTCTTCGCCGAAGCGGCGCACCTTCGCGTCGTCGAGGTAGGCGTTGAGCGCGACCATCTCGATGTTGAGCTTGCCGAGCAAGTGCGGCAGCGTCGTGGCGGCGTTGCCGTAGGCATAGTCGACGATGATTTTGAAACGGCGGTCGCGGATCTGCCCGACGTCTAGCGATTTCAAGAAGCCGGCGTTGTACCGGTCGAGCGCCCGCTCGGGAAACGAGAGATAGCCGACGTCGTCCATGGACGTGCGGCGGAAATCGCCGCGGAAGAAGAGGTTCTCGATCTTGCGCTCGGCGTTCTTGTCGAGATTGGTGCCGCCCGCGCCGAAAAGCTCGATCAAGAAGAAGTTCGGATCGTCCGGATGGATGCGGACGTGCATGCCCCCGTCGCCTTCGCTGCGTACTTCGTAGCGCGCGAGCGGAATGGGCGATGTCCTCAGGTCGTGCACGTCGCAACCCACCGACATCAGGCCGGAAATGAGGCAGCGGTTGATCATGCGGGTGGCGTGGTGGGTGTCGCGGCTCGTCATGACCACCGCATGCGGATCGAAGAACGAACCGAAAGCCTGGCCCAGCTTGAGCGCGAATTCTGGCGTGATCTCGATGTTCGCGATGCCCTTCACGCCCTCGCCGCCGAACAGCGATCCCGGCCACTTCGTTCCCCAGACGAGCGACATAGAGACGACACTGCCCGCCGAGACGAACTTCTCAGGCCACAATTTGATGTGCGGACGCACTTGCGCGCCCGCATCGAGGGTGCAACGCGCGCCAATGACCACGCCCTCGCCCACCGACACGTCGTCCTTGATGATGACGTGCTCGGCGACCGTGCAGGCTGTGAGCTTGCTACGCTTGCCGACGTAGGCGTCGTTCCAAACCACCGCGCTGACGAGCTGCGCTTGCGATTCGATGATGCATCCGTCGCCGACGCACGAGTACGACTCGATCACCGCACCAGCGCGCACGTCGGCGTTCTTGCCGATCACGACAGGTCCGGTGATGACCGCGCCGGCGGCGACGGACGCGCCGGCGCCGATGTACACGCCGCGCGAGCGCTCTCTGCCGGGCAGTTCGAGACGGCATCGCCCCGCGAGCGCGTCATAGTTGGCTTCGCGATACTGCTGCAAGTTTCCGATGTCGGTCCAGTAATCGCCGGTCACGAATCCGTGCACGGGGCGGCCGCGTTCGAGCAGCTCCGGAAAGACGTTCTTTGAGAAATCATAGATGCGGCCGCGCTCCATGAGCGCGAATATCTCGGGTTCGAGGATGTAGATGCCGGTGTTGATCGTGTCCGAGAAGACCTCGGACCAGGTGGGCTTCTCGAGAAAACGTTGCACGAGGCCGCCGTCATCGAGGATGACCACGCCGAACTCGAGTGGATTTTCCACTCGCTTGAGCACGATGGTGGCCGCCGCGTTCTTGGCTCTATGCGCCGCGAGCACCGCAGTGAGGTCGATATCGGTGAGTGCGTCGCCGGACATGACGATGAACGTGTCGTCGAGACGCTCTTCGGCCATCTTGACCGCGCCGGCGGTGCCGAGCGGCGTATCTTCCACGACGTACGACATCGTCACACCGAAGTCGGTCCCATCGCCGAAGTACGCCTCGACTTCGTCCGCCAAGTAATGGACCGTGGCCACGATTTCGGTGACACCGTGACGCTTCAGCAGGTCGACGATGTGTTCCATGACCGGTTTGTTGGCGACGGGCGCGAGCGGCTTTGGCCGGCTTTGCGTGAGCGGGCGCAGGCGCGAACCCTCGCCTCCCGCCATCACGACAGCTTTCATGCCGGCTCCCTAATTTTCGTACCGCGCAATTCGTACTAGGGTGAGCAACGCTCACCCAAATGGGCAAGCGATGCTTGCCCTAGTACTAATCTGAATTTGTTTAACTAGAAACGATCTTCTCCGCGCTTTCCTCGTGTTTGCCGATGTTCGTGGCCGCGATCAATTCGATTCCCTCATCGACCTTTTTGACTCGTACGCCCTGCGCAGAGCGGCCGGTTTCGCGGATCTCAAACACTCGAACCCTGATGACGACGCCCGAACTATCGACGCACATGATCTCATCGTCCGGCTTGACCAGCATCTGTTCGATGATCTCGCCGTTCTTCTCGGTTTTGTTGAACGTCTTTATTCCCTTGCCGCCCCGGTTGGTCTTGCGGTAGAGATCGATGTCGGTGCGCTTGCCGTAGCCTTTGCTCGTGAGCACGAGGACCTCGCGGCGTTCCGCCGTCACCACGTCGAGCGCTTGCACGCGATCCTTCGCGCCGAGCCTGACCGCGCGGACGCCGCGGACGGCGCGGCCCATGGGGCGCACGGTCTTCTCTTCGAAACGGATGGCGTACCCGCCGGTGGTGGCCAGCACGAGCTCCGCTTTGCCGTCGGTCTGCACCACGTGCAGCAGTTCGTCGCCATCCATCAGGTTTATCGCGATGAGGCCGTTGCGCCGGACGTTTTGGAAGTCGCCAAGTTTCGTCTTCTTAATGTAGCCTTTTTTCGTGGCCATGACGAGATAGCCGTCGGCATCGTTGCGCTTCACCGGCAACACCGCGGTGACCGTCTCGCCCGGCGGCAGCGTGAGCAGATTGATGAGCGCGGTGCCGCGGGCTTGGCGCGACGCATCGGGGATCTGATACGCCGGCAGGCGATAGACGCGCCCGCGATTGGTGAAGAACATGATCTGCTGATGTGTGGTGGCCGCGAAGAGGTGGCGCGGAACATCTTCCTTTTTCAGATTGACGCCGGTGATGCCCTTGCCGCCGCGATTTTGCGCGCGGAACGTGTCCACATTCTGGCGTTTGACATAGCCGACATCGGTGACGGTGATGACGACATCGGTATCCGGGATGAGATCCTCGATCTCGAATTCGCCTTCGGCTTCCACGATTTGCGTGCGGCGCTTGTCGCCGAACTTCTTTTTGATCGCGAGCGTTTCGTCTTTGACGATCGCGTACACCCGACGCTCGCTTCGTAAGATCTCTTCCAGGTTTGCGATGGTCTTGAGAAGCTGGAGGTATTCGTCTTCGATTTTCTGCCGCTCGAGTGCGACGAGGCGCTGGAGGCGCAGATCGAGGATGGCGTTGGCTTGGATCTCCGACAGCTCGAACGTCTTCATGAGGCCCGATCGCGCGTCTTCGGTGGTCTGCGATGCGCGGATGAGCTTGATGATGGCGTCGATGTGGTCGAGCGCTATGCGATAGCCCTCGAGGATGTGCGCCCGTTCCTTGGCCTTACGCAATTCGTACTGCGAACGCCGCGTGATCACGATCTTACGATGTGCGACGAACGCGTCGAGCATCTGCCGCAGTGAAAGCGTGCGCGGCGCGCCATCCACGAGCGCGACATTGTTCACGCCGAAGCTCGTTTGCAGCGGCGTGTGTTTGTAGAGCTGGTTCATCAACAACTGCGGTTGCGCGTCGCGTTTGAGTTCGATGACGATGCGCATGCCTTTGCGATCGCTCTCGTCGCGCAGGTCGGAGATGCCAGACACTTTTTTGTCGGTTACAAGTTGGGCCATGGTCTCGATGAGGCGGGCCTTGTTCACCTGGAACGGAATCTCGGTGATGACGATGGCCTGTCTGCCGCCGCGCAATTCTTCGAACTCGTGCTTGCCGCGCATGATGATGGAGCCGCGGCCGGTGAGGTAGCTCTGACGGATGCCCTCGCGCCCGAGGATGAGGCCCGCGGTGGGGAAATCGGGGCCGGTCACGATCTTGAGGACGGCTTCGTCGGCGATCTCGCGGTCGTCGATGATGGCGACCAGCGCATCGCAGATCTCGGTGAGGTTGTGAGGCGGGATGTTGGTGGCCATGCCCACCGCGATGCCCGACGATCCATTCACGAGAAGATTCGGCACGCGCCCCGGCAGCAGCGACGGCTCGCGCGTGGAGGCATCGTAGTTGGGGACGAAATCGACGGTCTCTTTGTCGATGTCGGCCAACATCTCGAGCGCAAACGGCGTGATGCGCGCTTCGGTGTAGCGCATGGCGGCAGGCGGATCGCCGTCGACCGAGCCGAAGTTGCCGTGGCCGTCGATGAGCGGGTAGCGGAGACTGAAATTCTGCGCCATGCGTACGAGAGCGTCGTAAACCGAGACGTCACCGTGCGGATGGTAGTTCTTAAGCACTTCGCCGACCGTGCCGGCGCATTTGCGATGCGGTTTATCGGGGTTGAGCCCGAGCTGCGACATGGCGAACAGGATCCGCCTATGTACGGGCTTGAGGCCATCGCGGACGTCGGGAAGCGCGCGCGCCACGATCACGCTCATGGCGTAATCTAGGTACGACCGGCGCATCTCGTCTTCGACGTTGACGCCGATGATCCGGTCCGACGGCGTTGAGTGGCGGTATTCGTCCAAGCTGATTTCAGGCTTGATTTTCTTGCCGCGACCCTCGCGGGATTGGTCGTCGTCTTTGGGCGTCAAAGCAGTACCGGCCACCTCAAGAACGTAGCACGCCGAGCGAAGCTCGGCGAAATGCTCTATTGCAGATTGGTTCTTTTTTCGGCCTTGTTATCCCCGCTTTTTCGCCGCTGTCGAGGGTCGTGGAAGGAAGCGTCATAGGACCACGGTAAGCGCGAGTCGGTGAAGATTCAGGACCTGGCCGACGAAGCGCAGACGCGGGAGCTTGGCGCCGAATTGGCGCGCTCGTGCCCGCCGGGCTCGGTCGTGCTCCTGCGCGGCCCGCTTGGCGCGGGCAAGACCACGCTCGCGGATGGATTTATCGTGGCACTCGGCGGCTCGCGGGCGACGAGCCCCACTTTCACCCTCGCGCATCGCCATGACGGCGCGCGGATGCCGCTTTGGCATCTCGATCTTTACCGTCTCGACGACCCTGAAGACGTCGACGACCTCGACCTCGAGCAATATCTTCCTTCAGACGGCATCGCGGTTGTGGAGTGGCCGGAGCGGGCGGGTGATGTGTGGCCCGAAGACCGGATCGACGTCACATTGAGCGTCGTCGGCGATGCGCGGCGCGCGACGATCGCGGCATACGGCCGCTGCGCGACGGCCATTGCGTGACGCCGGAAAAGGTCACGCTCGGCATCGATACCGCCGGCGGCGTCGCCGCCGCTGCGCTCACATCCGACGCGCATGGAGTTTCGACGACTGACAGTCAGGCGCTCGAGGGATTGTTGCCGTGCGTGCGCCGCGCACTGGCGTCCATCGATCGCGAGCTTTCCGCGGTGAGCGCGATCGCGGTCTGCATCGGGCCCGGGTCGTTCACCGGATTGCGCATCGGCGTCGCGTTTGCCAAAAGTTTAGCGCAGGCGCTCGGCGTCGCGGCCGTCGGGATCTCGTCGTTCGACATCGTGACCTCAGTACGCGCTGCGATCGAAGGCGCGCCACCTCGCGTCGCGGTCGTCCAAGGAAAGCGCGGATTCTACTACGCTAGGATTGCCACGCCAATCGACACCCCGCCGATCGCCGTCGCCGGAGACCGCGGCGTTCTCATAGATGCTGCGCGTGAGGCGCTGGGCACTCAGGCGGGCGAATCGGAACTCGCCGGTGCGCTCGCAGCAGTCGATTGCGGCCCGGACGTGCGGGCGGTCGCCGCGGCAAGGCTCGGCCGCGCCGCGCTCGACGCCGGCGCGAGCGGCGACTGGCGCTGCCTCGCGATCGAATACGGGCAGCGCCCAAACGCGGTGGTGAATTGGGAGCTACGTCACGGCCCGGCGTAGAGGGGCGTCGCTTTGCGTCCCGCGAAATCCATGACCATCGTGAAGTCGCCGCCCCGGGATTTGAGCATCGAGCCCATGAGTGTCGATGACATACCCACCGTCCTCAACGTCGAGGCGCTCTGCTTTCCCACGCCTTGGCCGCGCAACGCCTTTCAAAACGAGCTCACCGACAATCGGCTCGCACACTACTTCGTGGGGCGGGCCGACGAGGGAATCGTCGCCTACGGCGGCCTTTGGGTGATTCTTGAAGACGCCCACATCACGACGATCGCCGTGCATCCGTCGCACCAGCGTCGCGGTTTTGGCGAGCGCCTACTCGTCGCGCTGCTCGAAGAGTCGATCGGGCGCGGCGCGTGCTGGGTGACGCTCGAAGTCCGCGAGTCGAATCAGGGCGCCCAGAACCTCTATAAGAAGTATGGCTTCACCGTTGTGAACACGCGGCGTGGCTACTACTCGGATAACGACGAGAACGCGCTGGTCATGTGGGCGGGCAATCTCAAGGGCGAGATCTTCCGCAATCGCCTCGCAGCCCTGAAAGCGGGCTTGGGCTGACGCGTTCCGAATTCACTTCGTTCGATTTCCTGTCGATGTGCCGGGCGATGCGCGATCGCGTACCGCGAGATCGTTATCGTCATTGCTTGAGCGTGGCGCGATCGGCCGAGAAGTTGGCCGGCCGGCACGGCGCGTCCGCATTGAAGGCGCGGGTCGCCGGGGTGCTGCACGATGTCGCGCGGGCGTGGAGCAACGCCGATCTGCTGGGATATGCGGTCGCGCACGGGATGCGCGTGAGCGAACCGGAGCGTGCCCATCCCGTTCTCTTGCACGCACAGATCGGCGCCGATATCGCGCAGCATGAATTCGGCATTGAAGATACGGAGATTCTCGGCGCGATCAAGCGGCATACGGTCGCCGTTCCGGGCATGAGCCGCTTGGAGATGATCGTGTACGAGGCTGATACGTTCGAACCTGGCCGGACCTTTCCGGGCCGCGCGATGCTCGAAGCCGCCGCCCAGAACTCGCTCGATGTGGGCCTGCTCGCCTGCGTCGCATCGTCGTTGGACCACCTGAAGTCGCGCCGGATACCGCCGTCGCCGGAAACACTCGCTCTCTACGATGAATTGGTGAACATGTATGGCCGTACGTCCTAAGAAGAAGCCGCTGACGCGCATCACGACCCGGCAGCGCGAATCGCTCGCGCCTGCCCGCGATGGGATCGCTTCGGTGCGCGAACCGGTGGGCTCTTTGACGGAGGCGCAGGTGAAGCGTCTTGCCGAAGCCTGCCGTAAGGCTGCGGCCGATAAAAAGGCGGACGATATCGTCGTGATCGATATCCGCAAGAAGGCGTCGTTTGCCGATTTCTTCGTGTTGGCGACCGGCCGGTCCATCATCCAGGCTCGCGCCGTGGCCGATGCGGTGGTCGAGGCGAGCGAGACGACGTTCGGGGCTCCGGTCCGCACCGAAGGTTACAAAGACGGCGCCTGGATCTTGGTCGATTACGGCGCGGTCATCGTTCACGTGTTCACGCCGCAGGCGCGCGACTTTTACAATCTGGAGCGGCTGTGGGGCAAACCCGCCGCGACGAGGAAATAACTGTCATGTGGATGATCAAGAATCCCAAGACCCGCGGCCGGTTCGCACGCGTATTCACCACCATATTTTTGGCGATTTTCGTGCTTGCCGTTGCCGGCGGATTTATCGTGATGGTAATCCAGAAGCCCGGAGCGCCCACGCCGGGCCCCATCGCGTCGTCCACGCCATAGTGCAACATTCGGCCCGCGCCGCAGTAGAAGCAAAGAGAGCGCGGATCGCGGGCCCGTCACCAACGTCTGCGCTCTCCCGCGTTCATCTCTACTTCAGCAATTCCTCGGCGATGATCATGCGCTGGATTTCGTTCGTCCCTTCGTAGATGGCAAGGATGCGCGCGTCTCGATAGGCTCGTTCGATGCCGGTCTCTTTCATGAAGCCCATTCCGCCGTGGATCTGGAGCACGCGATCGACGACCCGAATGGCCATGTCCGAACAATACCGCTTCACCATCGCTGCCTCAAGCGAAAACCGCTCGCCGCGATCTGCCTTCCACGCGCCGTTGTAGACCATGTTGCGCGCGGCGTAGATCTCGGTCGCGATATCGGCGATCATGAATTGTACGGCTTGCTGTTTGGCGATGGGCTTGCCGAACTGCACGCGCTCTTTCGCATGTGCGATCGCTTTTTCGAGCAAGATCTGCGAACCGCCTACGCATCCCGCGCCGAGCGAAAGCCGGCCCATGTCGAGCGTCTTCATCGCGGTGACGAAACCCATGCCGACTTTGCCGATGACGTGATCGGCCGGAACCTTGGCGTCTTGGAAGATGAGTTCGCAGGTGTGGCTGCCGTACAGCCCCATCTTCGCATCTTTCTTGCCGCGCGTGACGCCGGCTTGATTGAGATCGACCCAGAACGCAGTGATGCCGCCGCGCGCGCCGAGGCTCTTGTCGGTGACCGCGAAAACCGTTGCGAAGTCGGCGATATCGCCGCTGGTGATGAAGTGTTTGACGCCGTTGAGGATGTAGACGTCGCCGTCCTTTCGCGCCGCGGTTTGGATGTTCGCCGCGTCGGAGCCGGCTGCAGGTTCGGAGAGCGCGAAACAGCCGAGCTTTTCGCCAGCGCACAAAACCGGCATATATTTTTCTTTGAGCGCCTTGTCGCCGTCGAGATACAGCGCCATGACGCCGATGCTGCAGTGCGCCCCGATAAGATTGGAAAACGCAGAGTTCGCGCGGCCTAGCTCTTCGAGCGCGACGCAATAGCCGAGCTCTCCCAAACCGGCACCGCCGAATTCTTCGGAGAACGGCAAGCCGAAAAGGCCCATCTCTTTCATCTTGTCGATGGCGAGTTTTGGTATCTCGTCGTGTTCTTCAAGATGGTTGGTGAGCGGCCACAGCTCCTTTTCGACAAATTCCCGGATGGAGCTCTTGAGTAGCTTGAGATCTCCCGGCAATTCGAAGTTGAGACCTTGATCGGTGGTTGCGACAGCCATTGCGCTCTCCTGATCGATTGCGATTTCGCGCGTCATATTATTACTAGCAATCATAATCGTGACGATGTGACGGTTATCGTATCGCGGGCAGAAGCGGGTGTCAAGCGCTTGCCCGCGCAGGGTCGGCTGCCGGCAATGACGTACGGCTTATTGAGCAGAGAAAGCGACGGTGAACGGCCTTGGCCACCGACGTCCGCAATTATCCTAAGTGGATTCCTAAGCGGCCGTGGCGCGACTGGCTGCCGGAGCGCAATGCGCGACTCCATCGCTTTGTCAACGAGCAGCTTTATCCATACAGCGCATTCTATCGCCGGCTGTTCGACGAGAATAAGATCGACCCGCATTCGATCCGGACGATCGACGATCTGCGCCGGCTTCCGTTCACCACAAAACGCGACATCGCTCCGACGGTCGACAACGCCACGCGGCACTTGGACCTCGTGCTGCACCCCGATCTCGCGAAGCTTCGTCAGTTCGCGCCCAAGACTAAGCTGATCGATCTCTTGTGGACGAAGATGATGGCCGGCGATGCTGCGGCCGAGCGCAAAGTCTTGCTGGAATACGGTCCGGTGCACGTCATCTTCACCACCGGGCGCACGTCGTTGCCCACGCAATTCGTGTACGCGCCACCGGATTTCGATCGGCTGCATATCGTCGGCAAACGAATCGCCGACGTCGCGGGCATCGGGCCCGTCGCGCGCTCGCTGAATGTGTTCCCGTTCGCACCGCACCTCGCGTTCTGGCAAGTGTTCGCCGTAGGCCAAGCAAATGCGACGCTCGCGGTCCACACCGGCGGCGGCAAAGTGCTGGGGACCGCCGGAAACATTATGGCATTGCAACGCATGCAGCCCGACACGCTCATCGGCATTCCCGGATATGTCTACCACATGCTTCGCCAGGCGCAAACCGACGGCGTTCGTTTGGAGAATATGAAGCGCATCTGCTTGGGCGGAGAGCGCGTGCCGATTCCGCTCAAACATCGTCTGGGCGATTTGTGCCGCGAGATGGGCCGGCCGGATGTGGTGGTGCAGAGCGTGTGGGGTTTCACCGAGTCGCGCCACTGTTGGTCGGAATGCACGCCGCCCGATTACGATTCGACATATGGATTCCACACGTATCCGGACTTCGACGTGTTTGAATGTATCGATCCCGACACCTGCGACCCAGTAGGTCCCGGCGAACGCGGTGAGATCGTGTACACGACTCTATCAGGGCGCGGCTCGTGCGTGATGCGGTTTCGCACGGGTGACATCGCTGAAGGTGGGATCGTGTACGATCCGTGTCCGGGCTGCGGGCGCATCGTTCCTCGAGTTTCCACCAATCTGTCGCGGCGATCGGAGATCGCGGAATTTCAGTTCACAAAGATTCGCGGTACGCTGGTGGATTTGAATGGGTTCTTACCGTCGATGGCGTCGGTTGCCGACGTCATTGAGTGGCAGCTGATCGTGCGCAAGGCAAATGACGATCCGGACGATCTCGACGTGATCGATTTGCATATCGCGGTTCGCGACGGTTGCGATGTAGAGGCGCTGAAACACACGCTGCAGATAAAGCTTTTCGCCGACACTGAAGTAACGCCGAATGCAATCGAAGTCTTGCCGCTCGACCGCCTGGAATCGGACTTAGGGTTGGACACGCAGATGAAGGAACTGCGCATAAGGGACTTGCGGGCTCAGGCCAAACCGATTTCTTAGACGCCCGTTTTCGTCTTGATTCCAACAGAGTGGACATCCGACCGTGCGCCCGAGCTGGAATTACGAGCGTGCAGGCGCAGTCCCAACCGGGAGTGTATAAGCCGCATGCCCATGCGATAAACGACTTCATAACCGTCGCGCAGGAGCTCATGACATAGGCTGACTGCTCGACAGGGTTAACGCCCCAAGTTATCCGCCGATAGATAAGGTGATGGCTAGACTGAAGGGGAGCGACCCGAAACGTCCGATTTTTCTTATCGCGTGGTTGGTCGCCTGCGTGGCCGTAGCCGGCTGTGGTCAAGACGCGCCGGGTAAGCCAGAATATCGCACTAGCTATCCATCGTCGCTACCGTCGTCCGTCGCGGCCGAGCTCGTTGCGCAAGCGCCAACAATAGGGAAGACTTCCTTCGGCCGAGGCGTTGACGTGAGTATCTTCCTGCCATCGTGGCTGTTTAGTGGGGCGCGCGTCGTCGACGGGACTCTCTACGTGATGTACTACACACAACAGTCGGCCAATCAGCAGATTGCGAGCGTATCGCGCGGCGTGCTACACCCCGTCTTGCTTTCTCACGAATATATGGCGATGACGTTCGAGAACGACAATCGCTTGATCTCTGCGGTGCGCGAGGGTAACGTAAGGGACTGGTACCGGCTCCGGGGCGGTAACGCGATCGCGGTTCCAAGACCTGATTCGCCGGTTTATGGGATTCCGCATCACGTGCTCGCCGATGGGGATTCGTGCTCCGACGGCATGATTGGAACCGGCAGTGCGCTCGACGACCTTCTGGCGCACCATCGGGTCAGCATCCTATCGGACGCGGCGATGTCTCACGCGACCAACGGTTCGCTCGCGAAAGCCGTCGGAGTCTATTGCGATCACTTCCATGGCAAGAACTATGCGACGATAGACAGCCCGGGTGTCATCTTTCGGCTCGATGGACAGGTTGCGTCGCTCATCTCGACCGGTTGGATCGAAGCGGCGAGCGATCGGCTCCTCTTGATCCAATCCAACACGATGTTCATCGAGGCTGAGGTTCACTAGCACTGCAATTCGTTGGATGAAGTAGGTTATTTGAGAGAACACGAAAATCGATCGGATCATAAGTAAGGAGTTGCAATTGTCGGCGATCATACAACCTATCCCGCAGACGAACGACGTTTCGCTGGTTCGTCTGTACGTCTTACGGGCCTTGTACTTGTTTATCGTGGTCGGCCTCGGCACACAAATTTGGCCCGACATCTTGAATCCTGGAAGACGATGGGATTTACTGGAGGGCATCGTCTCGTGTGTGCTCGCCGCCTTTTGGTTTCTGTGCCTGCTCGGACTGCGCTATCCACTCAAGATGCTCCCCGTACTCTTTTGGGAGTTGATCTGGAAGACGCTTTGGCTCGGCATTGTCGCGTTGCCGCAGTGGTTGGCGGGGCATATCGACGAGTCGATCGTGCCCAACCTATACGCCTGCTCGCTCGTCGTGCTTGTGTACATCGCCATGCCGTGGACTTATGTCTACGCGCGCTACCTGAAAGCGCCCGGCGATCGCTGGCGGTGACGGCGCGGCAAGTCACCACTACGGGTGATTCAACATGGCAAAACGCGATACGCTGTGAGAATATACCGTCGAGCGCGATCACTCACAAATGACGCACGGTGACACGAAGTGGTACATCCAGAAACAACGGTGCGAGCACGGTGAAGGAGTTGCAGATTCGGGATCTGCGGAGCCAGGCGAAGGCTTGAGAAACCGGTCTAGTGCACGTTTGTTAAGAGCGCGAGATCGAAGCTGATGAGCATGACATCGAACGCGAAGAGCGCGAGTTCGGTGCGCCTCGTGTGATTGGGCGGGAGCGACATGACAGCCCTCCCATAACCCGCGCTGTTCTGCGCACAATTAATGCGTTGCTCGTTACCTCGGATAGCTTCTGCTCGATGGTGCGAGAGCATCCGTCGGTCGGGTTCGAAAGAGCGTAGCCCCATTGCGGGATAGTCGTCGTGGATTGTTCTTTGGACTTGCAGCATACAATTGGTATATCGGTAAACGATCGCTGACGATGCGTCGGCCGAACCGATTGTGATACACCGCCACCGTGATGTGAAGGACCTGGACGGCGTAGTAGAAGTACCTATGACGAGCCCGTGAAGATGTTGCGAAGCCACTGCGTGACGTGCCTAACACAAGAGTTCTCGATCCGACGCTCGTCTCGTCGTGAGGCAAAGAGATCGCCGATGGCGGCGTCCGAGCGCGCCGTTCCAACGAGTTCGCGCTCGCTCTCGAGAGCGATGGCTAGCTACTCGCGAACACCGGTGCGAAAAGCGCTCCAACATCCGCACATGGTGGTCAATACCTAATCGAAGCATAGGTGTGCACGCGCCCAACGTCACATCTAGCGTCACCCCAGTTTTCTGGCTCGTAATCGCTCATGACGGGGAGTTACGCTTTGCGTCGTCAATCTGCCAGTGTTTACGCCACGATTGTTGTCGCGTTTATCTCGGTCGGCTCCGGTTGCTCAAGTGCCTCGAATCCGATTCTGGCTCCTCATTCTACTGCGGCCGGCATCGGAAAGATACGGCATTCCGTCGGGAGCGAGAGCTGGACCACCAAGGCACCCATGCCGACGGCGCGCCTTGCCTTGGCAGCGGCCGTCGTCGTCGGCACGCTTTATGCTGTTGGCGGATCAGACACGAACAACGAAATCGTGAACACATTTGAGGCCTACGATCCAGAGACGGATACGTGGACTACCAAATCACCGATGCCGAAAGCGCGCGTTTATCTGGCCGCATGTGCCATCAGCAGAATTCTCTATGCGGCCGGAGGTGCGGATAAGAGAGGCGCTTCGGACGCTCTTTTTGCATATGACCCTGTGACGGATGCCTGGACGAAAAAAGCGGACATGCGACATAAGGTCTCCGGCCTGGCGGTTGGCGTCGTTCACGGCGAACTCTATGCCGTCGGCGGCAACAACGGGAACCAAGTCTTCAAAACGGTCGAGGCGTACGACACCGCGGCGAATACTTGGACTACCGAGAATCCAATGCCGACCGCGCGTTGGGGTTTAGCCGTGGGTGTCGTTAACGGTATTTTATATGCCGTCGGCGGATTGGGAAGCAGAGGTCCGCTGAATACGGTTGAGGCATACGATGCCGCGACGAACCGCTGGACGTCCAGAGCCGCTATGCCCACGGCGCGCTTTGGGCTAACGGTAAGCGTCACGAATGGCAAGCTCTATGCCATCGGCGGTGAAGGGGTCGGGAACTATTTGGATACGGTAGAGGCATACGATCCCGCGACAAACACTTGGACCGCCAAGGCTGCCATGCCGACGGCGCGATTCGCGCTCGCCTCAGGCGTCCACAATGGCACAATCTATGCAGTCGGCGGCTATAGCGGCGACGTCCTGAATACGGTTGAAGCTTTCAGGCCGTAGTTATGACCGATCGAATTACCACCGCCGCATTCTTGGGTCCTATGACCGAAAGCAATCAAATAGTACAGTCCTCCAAGGTTCATAATGTCCGCGACGCGCACGCACGTGCGATAATAAAAATCTCGTTAAATCGGCCGCATCGAACCCGGGATGCATCGGGCCACGCAACGTGGAAAAGACCGCGCACCGAAAAATAACTTCTCACAAGACAACAAACCGGAGGATATTCCGATGCCGCGATACTTAGTCGAGCGCAGTTTTCCGAATGGGTTAGAAATCCCAATGTCCAATGAAGGTGCGACGGCGTGCTTAAATGTCGTCAAGAACAATCTTCATGAGGGCGTCTCTTGGGTTCACTCATACGTCTCGACCGACAAGAAAAAGACGTACTGCATCTACGACGGGCCGGACGAGAAGGCGATCCGGATCGCGGCAGAGTCGAACGGGCTGCCGGTTGACACCGTCAGCGAGGTGAAAGTACTCGATCCGTATTTCTACCACTAGGCATTACTTGACGGAGATTCGCAATGGCACTCACGATTGGCAGCACGGCCCCCGACTTTGAAGCCGAGACCACCGAAGGCAAGATCCACTTCCACGATTGGATCGGCGACGGCTGGGCGGTGCTGTTCTCGCATCCAAAGGATTTCACGCCTGTCTGCACCACCGAGCTCGGCTACATGGCGAAAATAAAGCCCGAGTTCGACAAGCGCAATACCAAGATCATCGGCTTGAGCGTCGACCCCATCGACGATCACGCGCGATGGTCCGCTGATATCAAAGAGACACAAGGATATGCGCCCAACTATCCGATGATCGGCGACACCGATCTCGCGATCGCGAAGGCTTGGGGAATGCTGCCTGCGGAAACGTCAGGCGACGCATCGAAGCGCACGGCGGCCGACAACTACACAGTGCGAAACGTGTACATCATCGGTCCGGACAAGAAGATCAAGCTGATCCTCGTCTATCCGATGACGACCGGCCGCAACTTCGACGAAGTGCTCCGCGTGCTCGATTCACTTCAGCTCACCGCGAAGCATAAGGTTGCAACGCCGGTCAATTGGAAGAACGGCGAGAACGTGATCATCGCCGGTTCGGTCTCGAACGAGGAAGCGAAGCAGACGTATCCGCAAGGCTGGGAATCGCCGAAGCCCTATATTCGCATCGTGCCGCAACCGGGGAAATAGCGAGCGTCTGCCAGGGGCGGTAAAAGTGCCACTCGACTGCCATCGCACAAGACTTAGATAGAGCGGTCGCTAACTGCGCGATATGCGCAATGTGATTCGACCTCTGTCGGGTGTTCTGATCGCAATCGCGATCACGGCGACAATGGACGCGACGGGCCTGACTGTATTCAGCGCCCTTCCGCTCTTTCCACTGATGGCGCTGTTTTGGTACTTGGAGCGGCTGCCCCGCACCAAAGTGGGGTTCGTCTGGGGACGATGGGCCGACTACGGTCTGGCTGTCATTTTCCCATTGATCGTGCTGAGTATAGCGGCGGCGATCGCCGTGATGGCCGGTCAAACGCATACCGCAAGCACCGATTGGGGAAAGGCCGTCCTCAATGTGTCGATAAACGCAGCAGGCACGATACCAGTCGCCATTTTAACGGAGGAAGGTTTTTTTCGCGGATGGCTGTGGGCGTCACTCGAACGCTCCGGTTTGAAAATATTGAACATCGTCGTGTGGACAAGCGTGGCATTTGCGCTGTGGCACATTTCCGAAGTCACGTTGGCCAAGGGCTACACATTGCCACCCACTCAAATTCCGATCTTCATCGCGAATGCTGCCGTCTTGGGCGCCATTTGGGGACTCCTACGTGCTATTTCCGGCTCGGTGATCGTGACAAGCGTGAGCCATGGCCTTTGGAACGGCGGCGCATATGCTTTATTCGGCGTTGGAACACGAGTCGGGGCTCTCGGAATCGCGGACAAGGCGACCTACGGCGTTGAGGTCGGAATCGTGGGCTTAGTGCTGAACGTCTTGTTTGCCGTCGCGCTTTGGCGGTGGTGGATGCTGCAAAATCAATCGAGCCCGAACCCCGCTCCATAGTCGGTAGACCCGAGAGGCGTGCAAGGCCACTGGACGGTTCAGTACACGCCCGGGCTCTAAGCTATTTTTCCGTGCAAGACTCCCAACGTCCATTTCGGACGGATGACGGACGCATGGATGATAGACTCCGTTGCGTGTCGGCCCTCGAGACCATTTGGTATCGTAAATTATGCCGCACATCTTTAACGTGAGGAGAATCCAATGCAGTTCAAATCCATTCGTCCGGTTCTCATGGCGGCGGTAGTCGTCGCGGGTTCTGGCATTCTCGCGGGCGGACTTGCTCTCGGGCCGGCACACGCGGCTGGCAATCAATCGCAAGTCAACCCGATGTCCGTCACCAACTGCAACAGCGGTAACCCCTGCAAGACGTTCAGCAACTCAGGCATCGGCGCCGGCGTCAAGGGCAGCAACACGAACAGTTCGCCGTTCAGCTCCGGCGTCATCGGATCTTCGACCAAGAATGGTAACGGTGTATCGGGCTTTGGCGTCAACGGCTTTGGCGTCAACGGCGTTTCGTCTAGCTCGACCGGCGTCTCCGGCAGCAGTTCGTCGGCATGGGGCACCTTCGGCTACAGCACCAATGGCATCGGCGCTGAAGGTCAGAGCGTGAACAACATCGGCGTGGAAGCATTTTCCAGCGGACCGTCCGAGGGGCTCCTCGCAGCCAGCGGCAGCGGCGACGCGATCGTTGCCATCTCCGAAAGTTCTGCTACGGCTGTGGCTGCACTTGGCGGCACGGGAGACGCGATCGACGCCACCACGTTCGGCGGCATCGGCATTTATGCGAATAACGGCAACGGCAACGGCGGAGACATCAGAGGCACGTACATCGGATCCATGGGTCGCGCTCCGGCGGGAACCGGCGGATTCCCGCTCGTGGCGACCGACCTGAACGGCAACGACCTGATGTTCGTGAACGGCAACGGCGATCTGTTCTACCACGGCGGTCTCAGCAATTTCTCCAAGACGCGTGATGGGAAAATCGCGGTAGGCTTCGGCACGACGACGACTTCGCCCACGGTCGAAGACAACGGCACGGCACGGCTCGTCGGCGGCGTGGCCACCGTCCAGCTCGACCCGACGTTCGCCAACTCGATCGACATGAGCAAAGCGTATCAAGTCATGCTCACGCCCGATGGCGACACGAAAGGCCTGTACATCGCAAGCAAGAGCCCGACCGGGTTCGTCGTGCGTGAAACGCAAGCCGGAAACGGAACGCTCAACTTCGACTATCACATCTACGCGCCGGCACTCGGACAAGCAGGGAAGCGGATGGCCGAGATGACGACCACGCAAGCGCAAGCGTTCATGCCACACGCACAAGCGTTCACTCGCCCGGTTCCCAAGGTGAACATCTCAGTGCGCCCTCACTAGCGCCGCGCTAGACTACATAAACGGGGCTGCCGCAAGGCGGCCTCGTTTTCTTCGTTGTTGCGAACAGAGGCTCGAAAATGGTCGCGGAGAAGACGACGTGGTGCACAACTTAAGACGGAGATACATCCTCGCGAGTCTCGCCTTCGCCGGAATTTTGGCCGGCCCAACGGTTGCGAGCGCCGATTGCGCTGTCACCGTGTCGAGCTTGTTTGCGCTCGGATCCGATTCCGCGAAGTCCACGACTGTGTACGGTTTCAATATTTCGAGGAGCGACGGTAAAGCAATTGATGCGCGGATCGCAGCGCTTGCGTCGGACGGCAGTCAATTGCAGCAGTTCGAAGTTCAAGGCGCCATCCCAACTGTAAAAGCGAAACCGAACGAATGGGCGGGTTTAGCATTTTCAATAGACGGCGGATCGCTTTCATCAATTGAAGTCACTGCAGAGTCCGAGCCGGGCAGTGACGAAGTCCGCCCATGTTCGGCGGCTGCGGTAGGTATCCAAAGGGATATCGCACCGGCGAGAGGAGCAACTCCGGCCGGCCACGGCGACTTGGGCGCGCTCGAACTAAGCGGGTCACTGGTACCTGCATTAAACGCGGTCGCCGCGGTGGATGTTGTTTTCACGCGAGTCACAACAATGACTGCGCTGGCCTATCCGTCCAATGCAGTCAACGCCGGACGTCAAGGTCAGACGATCGTAGGAGTTACGATCGACATCGATGGACGTGTAAGAGATGCCGAAGTGCTGACGTCGTCGGGCGTGAAAACGCTCGACGATGCTGCAATTGCTGCAGCCCGAAGTTCCATTTACAGCGTGGCAACAATGAACGGTTTGCCGGTCGTCAGCCACTTTTCTGCTACGTATGAGTTCCGGATCGATAACAACCGCAGATAAAGTCTGGGCTAGTTCGCTTGATGCGCTGACGATTTGTCTACGTGACTGATACAATGTCCGCAAAATGCGGCACATGGTCGCTCAGCCCGGAGTCGATCCACTCGCTGCGGGAACCGATCCCAACCGTCATCCGGTTATCAACAAATTTTTTAGGCACGAGTCCTCGCGAGTCATCCCGTAGCGCAGCTGCGCTCGGCGGAGAACGCGGCGGTCGCCGCTAAGTTACCGTCGTGCCTAAGAAACGCAAGATCAAGAAAGAGCCGCCGCGATGGAAATGGATCGACGGCTGGCGCGCCGCAGCAGGCTCCGCTCTGTGCGTTGAGGGGATTTTAGCGGGCGGCAACCGGCCGTGCATGCCGTCGTTAGACACAGACAAATTGATCGGTCTCCTGCTTTCGATGAACGCCGTCGGGATCGCCGAGCTTTACGGTCTCTTCGCGGCAGTACCGGCATTCATCGTCGCGGCGAGTCCTATGTCGCTCGGTATAGATCCAAAGAACCGCAACACAGTGATCATCGTGCTTGCCGTCTTGACGCTCTCGTTTCAACTCTTCGTCAGTCTTATGGTTTGGCTTCCGCTGTTGGGCGTCGTGATCGGCTTGCTCATTAGGTGGTACCCATGGGTACGGCAACGCTGGTTGCTGTCGGCGCTCTTCGCAGCCGCCGCGTTCGGAGTCATACAATTTTCGGGACTCCAGTACGGTCACATCCATTGCGGGCCGTGAGCACCTGAATCGGACGCTTCGGCGAAACGAACGAACGGCGGTCTCGTCGGATTTTCAGACGCGATCGCGTGCGGCGCCGCCCCGGACCGTCGCACCGATCACGATGCCTGCGCTGATGAGCACGAGATTCTTTATGATGTACTGTCCTACGAGGGTCGGCACGAACGGAATGGATTCAAAGGTCTGCGACGGGAAGAAAAACAATGGGAGCAGCGTTCCCAACATCTGCGCGAAAAGCAAGAACAATGTGACGCGTTTGGCGACGCCGGCGATCAACCCGAGACCTATCAGACATTCCCACGTCGCCAAAATTGGAAGACTCACGTGCGGTCCGATGTGGCCGAAGGTCAGCACGAGAATTGTATCGCTTGCCATTTTCTCGGCCGGGCTTTGATTTGGGAAATATTTCAAGACGCCGAACCAGAAAAAGACGATGCCAAGACTTAGCCGCAAAACGGTGATGCCGTTAGCGGCCATCCATTTGACGATCGCGCGGTCTATTTTGTCGAATGTGGCACTCATGCAAACAGTATACCCCGAAAACGGAGACATGCCGGGGCGGTGAAGCAAAAGTTTTCGACGAAAAGGTCATGGAGGCATTCGCTCCGCGCCGGCGTGTGCCGGTCAAGCCACCGTCAACCGTCACGCCTATCGCACCACTTTCGTGGACATGGGCGGATCGAGATCACCCTGGAACTTGATACGGAAGTTCGCACGGTCGACGTGCCGGCCGATCTCGCAAAAGTTCTAGGCAAACGTCGATAGGATTCAAGCGGCGAAACAAATCGAGACGCGCGTGCGCCGTATAGAACAAGTCATCGGCAAGGTTCAAGAACGTGCGGCTAGCGCGCCGGCCCGGCGGGCTGCCTCCAAACATCCTCGATCGGCGCCACATTAGCCGAGTATCCTAAATACGGCAAACCGTAAAAATCTTCGACGGTTCGGAGCACCCGGTAGTCGTCTACCGGTTCGTCGTAGACGCCCGGCTTCACGTCCGCACCGATGAAGATCAGCGGAATGCTGTTGCCCATCAGCGTGTCGCTCTCGTCCCAGGCGATAATGACCAATGAATTGTGCGATTGCACCCAATCGATGAGCGGCGCGACGTTTCGACGGAGCCACGCGTCACCGGCCGCGATGCTGCCGGTGTGCATGTCGTGGGCGAGATTGGGGATGACGAATGCGACCGTCGGCAATCGATTCAGACTCGGCAACGCAGCAAATGCAAGGTTGTCTGCCGCCGGCACATCGCTGAAATTGACCCAGGGCGAATGCTTGCGGGCGTATCCTTCGTTCAGCTCACCGCTGAAGCAGCCGGCAAATCCCGGATGCGGCAGATCTTCGGAATATCCGGCAAACGAGAACCCGGCGGCTATCAGCGCGCCTCCGAGCGAGGGTTGCGATGGCGGGAGGTCCTTCTCCGGACAAGAATCCGCGTCGGCGTTTGTCCGGCCCGTGAACAACGCGATATAGTTCGGCTGACTTGGATGGGCGACGCCCGTCGCTTTCGCGAACAAGGCGGCTGATTTCGCCAGTCCATTGAGATACGGAGCCTTGCTGCTGCCGATGATCGTCGTGTCGGCTTTGTTCTCCTCGATGACGAAGATGACGTGCGCCGGCCGGGGGAGCGTCGCGCGAGGTACGCTCGATCCGACCGGAATCAGCGGGGGTAGTTCGGTCGGCTGCGTGTGACTGCCATAGTAGTTCGCGAGCGCGAGCCAGCAGACGATCACAGTCGCCACCGAGATCGCCGCGATGGTCCACCGTCGCTTCACTGAGGCCGCTTGATGGTCTGCCGGAGCATATAACGTTCCATCGCGCGGATCGGCCACATCGCACGATGCTCGTGAGGAACGATAGGCTCGGTCAGGATCGCGCGGATGCCGAGCAGTTTTGCAGCGAGGACGTCGGCGAACAGTTGATCGCCGATGACCACGGTCTCTTTTCGCCGGACGCGTAACTGCCTGACCGCGCGGATGACGCCGAACGGAAGCGGCTTGAGCGCAGTGTGCACGAACGTGATGATGCCAAGAAGCGTGGCCACGCTCTTGACCCACGCGCGCACGTTATTTGATACGATCGCGATCGCGAAGCCGCGATCGAGCGCCTCGCGTACCCAGGCGGCCACTTCGGGCGCCGGTTCGAGCAGTTTCCAGCCGATGAGCGTATTGTCGAGGTCGATGACGATTCCGCGAATACCTTCGGCGCTCAGCTCCTCTAGCGATATCGAACTGACGTTGCGCACGATGCGAAACGGTCTCATCATCTGGCGCGGATTTCGGAATCTCATACCGGAGCGTCGACCGGCGGAACTTCGACCGGCGGAGCCGGCACGAAGACTGCGACCGCGCGGGGAACGACTTCGAAGACAGCGGGTGTGGCGGTGACGATCTCTCCGTCGGCTTCGATACGCTTCGGCCTGTGCGTTCGTACTTCGAATCGCTTGCCGTGCGTGGTATGGACGCTTCGCGCCTCGTCGTAGCGGCGCTGCAGCAACGCCCTGAACGCGTCGAAATACGTCCATCCATGTTCGAATCCCACGCTGTAAAAGTCAAGCAGGCGGTCGTCGATCTCGGCTTCGTCGCTTGCGACAAATCCGCCGAAGTTGCGGCTGTTTCCCAGCGTGAGCTGGAGGGTCTTGACATCGAATTCATCGCCGCCGTCCACCCGCACGTGCGCGCGGAACCGGTGCATCCTGAAAAGCAAAACGACCGCATTGTACAAGAGCGCCAGTATGCCAAAGCGAGCCTTCGCTTCGCTGGTCAACGCGCGGCAGAGCGCCACGCTCAGTCCAACGCTCGCTTCATTGAAGAAGTAGGCGTCGTTGACGCGCCCCACATCGATGCGGCGCGAATGCCCTTGGGCGATCACGTCGCACGCCTCATCCAGGTCATTGGGAATGCCAAGAGTCTTTGCCAGATCGTTCGCCGTGCCGAGCGGCAGCAATCCAAGCGGGAGATCGGTGCCGACGAGACCCTGAAGAGCCCCGTTGAGCGTGCCGTCACCGCCGCCGACGATAACGCAGTCGACGTCATCGCGGTGTTCGCGAATGGCGTTTGCGATGGCCGACCTGCTTCGAATGACCGACCTGACGACGTCGATATCGCGGCTTCGAAGCGCTTCGAGCACGCGCTGGACGTTCGGCGCGACGCTGCGCGCCTTTGCGTTGAGGAATACTAAGGCGCGGCGCCTAGCCACCGGCGTCTTAGGAAGAGCCTCGCCAGCATGTCCCAAATCCTGCGTGGTCTGCACGCCATGCTTGTTCCCAATCGAGGGGGTGAGTAACCGCGAGGCGCTCGTCGCGGGTGGTTAGTGGCTCATCGCGTTAGAAATCAAGACCGCCCATTTCGCCGGATGCGCCGGCCCGCCGGGCAGAGCGTTGAAGTATTCCCAAGCGAATACGCCGCCGAAATCCGGATACTTCGCGACGAGCTGTTTCACCGTGCTCTTGACCGTGATGATCGGAAGATAGCCGGATCCATCCGACGGATTGGCAATCGTGCCCGCGACAGCGAGATCGGCAGGGTAACCATGAGCGACCACTTTGTCGTAGTCGGTCGTGGAGACAAGCGAGCCGAATCCGCTGTAGAACTGCGCGTCGAACCACGCGATGTCCGCGCCTTCCGGGCTATGGTAGAGTTGATCGTAATTGAAGCCCGAAAGATTCGCGCCGCCGGATAACGCCGACGACACCGGCGCCAGCGTGATGAGGAATTTCTTGCCGAAGTCGGTGTGCAGCCTCCCGATCAATTTTCGGATGTCAAAGAGCGAGACCGACTCTTCGACATCTAGATCGATGCCGTTCAACTTGTATTGCACGATCGTCTGTTTCAGGATCGGATAGAATATCTTCCATTGTCCGAACAGGTCCTTGTACGAGCCCTGCGCCGCGCCGCCGAGCATCATCCGCGCGGTCACGCCGTAGCCTTGAAGGGTGGCTACTTCCGGCCACATGACGTCGAAGATCGGATCGCCGGGTGGATTGTCGTTCAGATGGATGTAGGGAGCCCCTTGGTTGTCGTAGCCGAGATGAAAGGCGGCGACGATCAAATCGGTGACGTACGGTTTGTTGTTGGCGGGGTTCAGCTTCGTCCAGATCGGCGACAAGGAGAGGTAGTTTCCCTGACTATATTGCGTCTGATAGTAGTAGATGACGCGTTTCGACGCTACCACAGACGGCGGGACGAGCATCGCAGGCCGCGATTGCGCTGCCGAACGCTCGTGAACTGCCGGAGTCGTGGCGCTCGAGCACCCGCCGGCGGAAATAGCGCAAAGTAGCGCCGCTGAAATAGCGATGCGATTCGATGATCTCATCGGTGTTGAACCTCCGTCGTGGACGACTAGGCGGCGGTTATTACGCAGGCCCGGCGGCAGTTCCCACTCGTGCTGAGTCCAACGTGCTGTCGTGCGCGGTCCGGCGCGAGAGCTCGTCGGCAAGGTCTTTGACCTGTTGCCGCAACTCTGGCACTGCGGTGGACTCGTACAGCATTCCGCGGCGCAACGATCCGATGGCGTAAATTCGGGGCGAGGCGCATCCGTCTTTGCCGACGACCGCGCCGGCGCCGTCGACATCGATCCCGAGTCCCAGCGCATCGGGCCGGATCGCGTCCCCGGCGATGAGATTGCGCCACAACGGATCGTTGGAGCGGGCGTAATCGCCGCGGGGACCGGTGCAGTTCACAACGAGATCGGCACTGACGATGACCGCGTCACCTTCCACGCGACGCACGAAGCTTGCGACCGCACGCCCCGCGCTTTCCGAGAGCGAAGTGAGGCGGCCGGCACGCACGTCGAGTAAGCCAGACGCCTGCATGCGTTTGATCGCTGCGTCGACCGCGGGGGCAGCGCGGTGGCGGTGGATTTCCCAGAGCGGACGCGCGTGCCGGAGAAAACGCTTTTTGGCATTTGGCGAGAGCTCTCGCCAGACGCGCTGCGTATGCGGCCGAAGCGCATCGAAGACCGATCGCCAGTCGCTTCCCTTCGCTTCAGCGTGCCGCACGTGCATGCGCACGGAGCGGCTGATGTCGACGATGGATTCCCGACCGGTGAGCGCGCCGAAATCACCGTCGTACGGCGGAGCCGCACGGTGCACTTGCGGCAGGCGCCCGCGCCGCGAGAGCATCGTCACCTGCGCGTGCGGATTGCGCGCCTGGATCGTCAGCGCGACGTCGATCGCCGTGAGCCCCGAGCCGACAAGCAACACCTTGCGCACCGCATCGATCTTTTCGACAAGCGCACGGCCCCACGGATCGCGGACATAGACCGGCGAGCGCAGGAACGAAGGGCTCGC
>DATCBN010000089.1 GCA_036511855.1 Candidatus Eremiobacteraceae bacterium
AATGTCGTAGCATTCGACGACCATGCCGTCGCCTTCGAGGTGATCCGTGTACCAAAGAAGTGATTCTTCGGCAAAATCCGGAGTGATATAATCAGCTCCGAACGCGAACCATGCGGTATCCCGAGCCACGCTGTTGTTCGAGCGCGCAGGATCGTTCACAAAGCACCAGCCGGTGGGCGCGAGCAATTGGGTCCGCAACATGTTAGCCTTCGCCCACAAGACGCCGCGATTCACGTCGGCCTCAGGGGTTAGCACAACCGCGCGATTGAGAACGTCGACGTAGTGCTTACGCGTAGTTCGAAGCGCGGCTCCGGCTGTGGGCAACGAATCTAGAGTGCGAACCGCAGCGCGTTCTCCGTCAATGGCAAACGTCAACACGAAGTAAAACCCGACGTGTCCTCCTGAATCCAGCGTGTTCCTTTGATGCAGAACGCCCAGAGGATCGGTCGATGGCGAGACGGCTTCGTCGCTCAACATCCCCGGCCAGTCCTTGGCAATCGCCTTTCCATGATCCATCGTTACTTCCCAGCCCTCTACAGCCTTGGAACAGGCGAAGACTCTAGCGAGGCCTGCGTTTGCTTTGTTGTGAGCTATCAGCGCGTTGCGGCCTTTGTCGAACCGACTCACAACATCGTGCGACGTATTTCCGCGCAGCTGCGCGAACCCGAACGTCTCGATTTCAATGCGCTGGTCCGTCGGATTGCGTAACTCGATGACGTAGTACACGGCGGGCGGGGATACTGTCTTGCCACGGGGACTACCGCTTAAGACGTAGATGTCTTCGTGCACTTCGATGCCGTTTGACAACGTGAAAAAATGTTCTTGATGTTCCGGATGTATTTTGAAAGAGCCGGGAAGCGCGGTCAGCGCGATGCCGGTCGATCGATCCCAGTGGTGCACGACAACCGAACCGACTAACGCCTGTCCACAATCGCTTGAATAGATCTTTTCAATCGCGCCCGTCGCCTTTATGATGCAGACGCACTTCGGGCCGCCGAGCGTGCTCCCAGCGGCCATCTGCGCGTCTGAGATATTGTACGACGCACCCTTCTGGCCGGTGCCGACGATCTGCGCAACCGGACCCACGCTCAAAGACTTCCCGACCATTTGCTCATTCCACCGTCGATGACGTAGGTGGCACCCGTGATATACGCCGCCGCATCCGAAGCGAGGTAGGCGACCAGGCCGGCGATCTCTTGCGGCCTGCCCATTCGACGCATTGGAATCTCCGCCAGCAATCGAGCTAGCTCTTTTGGATCTCGCTCTAGCTCCGCATCCATCGGCGTTTCCACTGCTCCCGGTGCGATGTTGTTCACGGTGATATGATATTGTGCGAGTTCGATCGCAATCGTCCGCATCAACATGCGGAGCGCGCCTTTGGAAGCGCAATACGGGGCGTTGGTAGGCATGGCCACGTCTTCGTGAACTGAGGAGATGTTGATGATCCGACCGCCCCGGTTCTGCTTGACCATTTGGCGCGCCGCTGCCTGACTGCACAGCCAGTTGCCGGTGAGATTTACGCCGATGACCTTGGCATACACTTCGAACGGCATTTCTAGGAAGGGGTGCTGTTCTTCGATGCCGGCGTTGTTCACGAGGATGTCGATGCCGCCGAAGGCTTTCGCTGTGGCCTCGACGAGCGATTCCACGTCCGGCGGCCGCGTGACGTCGGCTGAAATCGCGACGGCTTTATAACCTAAATTATTGATCCGTTCGACCAGCGCGTTGGCTGGGCCGGCATCACCATGGTAGTCTATCACCACGCTGGCGCCTTCACAGGCGAGTTCGAGGGAAATAGCTTTGCCAATTCCGGTGTCGCCGCCGGTTATGATCGCAACTTTATTATTCAGGCGCACGGCATTCCTTAGCCAACCCGCCGGTCACAAATGCAAGCCGCGCGACGGATTGTTGAAAGACTCCGCTCATGATCCAATCCATGGCAACGCCCATCTTGCGCGAAAGGCCCGGTAAGCGGCTCAAATAATACGCCCGCCATAGTAGCCATGCAGGAAATCCAGCGATCATCTGCCGACCGGGCAGCTCGGCTAGCGCGCCGCGATCACCTAGCGACGCCATCATTCCCTGGAGTCGATACGCGAACAATTTAGTGGACTTGCCATGCAACGTGGAGAGGATATTTTTCGCAAGGAGCGGCCCCTCGCGAACAGCGTTCTGCGCCAGCGGCGCGTAGGTCCCGCCTGCGGGCTTTGGAATCTGCACGCAGTCGCCGATGCCCCAAACGCCCGGCAGCCCCGGGACCGAAAAGTCGCCGTTCACCAAGAGCGCGCCTCCCTTTGACGTCGCCAGCCCGAGTTTCTTCACGGAGGGCGCGGGCTCCACGCCGGCTACCCAAATGAGCGTCGCGCTTTCGTAACGCTTGCCGTTTTTCAAGGACAAGCCGCCTTCGTCGGCGCTGGCGACGCGTTCGCCGAGTTCCAGGCTCACATTTCTCTTCTGAAGCGACACCGCGGCACGTTTGCCGAAGCGGGCGGGCAGCTCAGCCAAGAGACGCTTCCCGCCTTCCACGACGATGATCTCGGGCGTGCAGCCGCTCAAGGTCGGATAGTAGCGCCGGATGTGTTGAATGAAACCCGTCATCTCGCCGGCAACCTCAACGCCCGTGAATCCCCCGCCAATAATAATGAACCGTAATCGACGAGCGCGCTCATCCCGGTCGTTCGTTCCGGCCGCAGCCTCAAACGCTCCTGTGACGCGGCTGCGCAGCTGATCTGCATCAAACAGCGTTTTCAGCGGAATCGTATGGCGCGCGACGCCTGGCAACCCAAATGTGGAAGTCTGCGAGCCAAGAGCAAGCACCAAGTGATCGAAGCGCAGCGTAGACTGCGATCCGAGCAATGGATGCAAGACGCTGACAGTGC
Source organism: Candidatus Eremiobacteraceae bacterium (assembly GCA_036511855.1). Lineage (NCBI taxonomy): Bacteria > Bacillati > Vulcanimicrobiota > Vulcanimicrobiia > Candidatus Eremiobacterales > Candidatus Eremiobacteraceae > Candidatus Eremiobacteraceae bacterium. The sequence goes on from DATCBN010000089.1 coordinate 2,880, forward strand.
GCTCGGAGACATCGATCTCCAGAACGTCTCCTAATATGAATCGAGCGCGACGCAGACCGGCGCGTAGCGGTTGAACGATGTGCCGCGCTTCGATAGTGCCGCAAGCCACTTCAGGCAGCATGGGAGTGAACAACAAATAATTTTCCCGGCTTACGAGCGTCACGCCGACTTCACTGGGGGCTTTGCGTTCTAGTTCGCGAGCCGCCGAGACGCCGGCAAAGCCGCCGCCTAGGATCAGAATTTCGGCTCCCACTACCCGTGCTTCCGAAAAAGGTTGACGACGGCACACGCTGCGATAAGTCCAGCGAGGACCGCAAGACCCCTGACCGCTGCCGAGCGGCCTTGTTCGCGCGGGTTCGGCATGTAGCGGCTTTCAGGGAAGCGGCCGATGGATGCGCCATGGCGATCGTCCAACGCCATTTTCAATAACTGAGCAGGATGAAGCGCTTGACGGTCGCTCATCTGCGAGATCTGCTCGCGGCAACTGAAGCCCGTCGCGACGATGATCGTGTCTGTCGCGGCGTTGCGCACAGCGGGCAACAACGCGCGCTCGGCGAGTGCGGCGGATACTTCGTAGTGTTCCCCGCGCTCGAAACCAAATGCGCCGGCCATGCCGCAGCACCCTGAGTCCGGCATCGAGTAGTCGACGCCCAGTTTCTTGAGTAACCTTTCTACTGCCGAAGCATCTAGCACGCTTTTTTGATGACAATGCGTTTGCATAATCACTTTGCGGTTCAGTTTGGGCGGCTGATAGTGCGGAGCGTATTTGTCGAGGAATTCGCTTAGCAAGAAGGTCTGTGCTTTAAACCTTTTCGCATCTTCGTCGTCATGCAACAGATTCTGCATCTCGTCGCGGAAAACCGAGACGCAACTAGGCTCCAATCCGACAATGCATATTCCGGCCGCTATTTGGGGCTTGAGTGCGTCGATAATCTCACGCAACATCGTTCGTGCAAGATCGAGCATCCCATAGTCGTAGAGCGGACGGCCGCAACACAGTTGGACCTTCGGAATGGAAACGCTGAAGCCGGCGTCTTCTAGCACTTCTACAGCCGCCTGAAGC
>DATCBN010000090.1 GCA_036511855.1 Candidatus Eremiobacteraceae bacterium
AGCGGACGGGTCGGCGATGCGACTCGCGTTGTTGAGGTGCCGAGAGGCGAGTCCGCGCGAGTTCGGCGCGGAGTCGCGCGTCCAGCGCCGCTCCGGCCGCTTCTTTCGCGCCGCGGCACGTCGCTTGAGCGCGCGTCCAACAGCCATCCGAACTTATTGCAATCGTTAGTGCCGTTTTCCGCCGGAATACCGGCGATAAACGCTTTTCCGCACGCGCTCTGGGGCCGGCTTACCCAGCGAAGATGGCGCAAGCCCGACCCCGCGCTGCTGAGCTACGGCGAAACCGAAGGTTACCGGCCGCTTCGAGAGGCCATCGCTGCGCACGCCACCGCGACGCGAGGCGCCCGGTGCGACGCCGATCAGGTTATCGTCGTGAACGGATCGTTTCAAGCGATCGAGATGACGTTGCGCCTGCTGACAAATCCGGGCGATCAAATCCTCTTGGAAGATCCGGGATATTCTGGCATGCGCGGCACGGCGGCCGCTCTTGGCCTTCGTGCCGTTCCCGTCGCGGTGGACGCCGAGGGTTTTCGGGTCGATGACGCGATCCGCGCGTGCCCTCGCGCGCGCATCGCGTACGTCACGCCGTCGCATCAGATGCCCACCGGGGCGACGCTCTCCGCGTCACGTCGAATGCAACTACTGGCGTGGGCGCAGCGGTGCCGGGGTTGGATCATCGAAGACGACTACGACGGCGTCTTCCGTTACCGCGGCCAACCGTTGACCGCTCTGCAGGGTATCGACGAGTCCAATCGCGTCATCTATGTCAGCACGTTCAGCAAAGTGCTCGTGCCCTCGCTCCGCCTGGCCTACGTCATCGCGCCGCCCGACTTGGTCGACGCCTTTGTGGCCGCTCGCCGCTTTAGCGATCGTCACTCTCCTGGGGTAGAGCAGGCGGTCCTGGCCGACTTCATGGAACAGGGCTTCTTCGCGCGTCACCTTCGGCGGATGCGGTCGCTGTACGAAGAACGCCAAGCCTTCTTCATCAAAGAATCGCGACGCGTCATCGGCGACGACCTTATCTTGGAACCAAATCCCGCGGGCATCCATCTCGTCGGATACTTTCGAGCGCGCCTCGACGACAACAAGGTGGCAGCCGCCGCGTGGGATCTCGGCGTGAGCGCAGGCGCGCTCTCAACGCACTTTCTCGGAAAGGCGACGCGAAACGGATTGGTGCTGGGATACACTCAAGCTGACGAACGGGAAACGCAGACCGGGATTCAAGCGCTCGCGTGGGCTCTCCGCCGCGTCCGTGGACGCTCCAAGTCGGCGTGACTATTGAATGTTTTGCTATTGGGTCAGGACCGGCGATTCGGGCCCTCGAGGAAGATCGCGGCCGGTTGGATGAGCCGCGTTCCACACGCATTCGGGCTGCGCAGAGCCTGAAAGAAGGAGCGCGATCTCCTCGATTTCGACTTCGTGAGGGTCGAAAAAAGGAACGAGTGTGACCGCGTTTGACTGTGTTGGTCTGTCCGACAGCAGCCGGAATCGCAGACCATCGTGGAACGGACTTGCATCCAGGTAGCCGCTGCAGTCGGAGTCGGTCACCCCAAGTGCGTATTTCGCGCTAGCCTTGAACCGGATGCTGACTCGATGATCGAGCAGCGAGTGCAGCGTGCTGATGGCCCAGTCCGATGTCATGTCGCCCTCCACACATCATCGTATTTGGCACGTTTCGCTTGCGCGATTCAAGTCTGAGGCCCCCGTCGCCTTGCAACGCGTGCCGACCGTCCGGCGAGCACCGTTATAGATGAGGACGCGCGCTTTTGGCAGGATCTCTACGGAGAACACTGCGCCTCAAACGCGACGGTTTGACTTGGAGCGTCCGGACCTTCATTTGTTTGTTGGATCGCACCCACCGCGATCGCGTTGCCGTCGAAGTCGGCTAACCCATGTACGACCGTTCCCGCATCGACGATCGGGATCGACGCTCGCAGCCAGGCCATGCCACTCCAATGTTCGAGCACGACCGATTGAGCCGACGTATACGTTTGACTCAGGTGCGCGACGGCCCACGCATCGCCGGCCAATGATGTCGATACCGAATCGAACTGTCCTCCGGTCGGCAACTGAAGCGGCGACTCGGACCATCTCGCACCGTTCCAGTGCTCGATGTCGGCCAAACCGGAGTCGTGCTCTCCGATCGCCCAAACGTCGCGACCATCTCTCGCCGTCACCGCCCATAAGACGCCGAACGATTTGGCGGGCTGGATGGAATTCCAATGCGCGCCGGTCCATATGTCCGCGATCGGCGTCGTTTGGTTGAAGCGACCGGGCTGTGTCTCCCCGACTGTCCATGCCGCGCCGTCGTGCAACATCGTCACGGAAAGCAGCTCGCTCGTCTTTGAGCCGCCCGGCAATGCCCATCCGGTCCATTTCGCGCCGTTCCACTCCTCTGCCCAGGGCCAACTCTCTACCACTCCATTGTATCCTTCGACGCCGACAGCCCAGACTTCGTTTGGATTATTGCGATCGGCAGCGATCGCATTTGCATAGTGATAGATTCCCCGGCCGGGTGCGGCACCAGGCATGGATCGCCACGTGGCGCCATCCCAATGCCAAATGCTCTTGCCGACGGCCCAGACGTCGGTTGGGCTGGCCTCGCTGACTGAGATGAGCGGTTCGTTGATGCTGTTCGATTGGACCGACCAGTTCGAACCATCGAAGTGTTCGACGAGGCCCCGTTTCTTGCCGGCGTGCATTCCATACCATCCGACGGCCCAGACATCGTTCACCGACGTGCCTGACACGGCGACCAGCGCGCCTTCTCCGCCGATGGATGGAGTCTGCATAATCGTGGACGTGCATGGACCCGCGAAGGCGGTTTGGGTTGCGAGCGAACACATCATGGCCAAGCCGGCTGCCGCCAACCATCGATATCTCATCTAGAATCTCTCCAGCCAATAGTCACAACAACGCTTGATATGCGGGCGCGCATCGCAAGAGTCAGGCGGCTGCTTTCAAATTTTGTGCTCGCGAGGCCCGAACCCTTCGCGAAAAGCAAAATCCTCGCGCGATGCGGCTAACCCGCAGTCCGGTTCACTTCGTGATACGCGAGATCCATGAACAGCGGCGATGAGATGAGCATGTCGGCCGACCGCCGGTTGCACGCGATCGGAACGTCGTACAGCACCGCGAGACGCAGCAGCGCTTTTACGTCGACGTCATGCGGCTGCGGCGAGAGCGGATCCCAGAAAAAGAAAATCACGTCGATCTTCCGTTCTGCGATCATCGCGCCCACTTGCGCATCGCCGCCGAGCGGACCCGAAAGCAGCATGGTGATCGGCAAGTCGAGCTTTTCCGCGACGGAATGGCCGGTCGTCGCGGTTGCGAAGATCTTGCACTTCGCCAAAGTTCCGCGATTGAACGCGCTCCATTCGGCCATCTCGTGCTTGCGGGCGTCGTGCGCGATCAACGCGACGCGGGGATGGCGGTCGTCCGCCGGCGTGGGATGGTCGTATCGTTTCATGACGGGTTATTCGCCGTTCACCGGCGCAAGTCGTGCTTTGAGCGGATTCGAACGGAGGCCCGTCAAACGGGGCTGCCGCTCCACATGAAGGCAATCGAAGAATACCGTGTGCGCTGGGCCACGCCGGGCGATTCCGCCGCATGGGCCGATCTACGCCACAGTCTTTGGCCGGAGTCGTCCTTCCAGGATCACGCCGCCGAAATCGATCGGTATTTTGGCGGGGAGTTGGACGAACCGAAAGCCATCTTGTTTGCGCAGTCCGAGGGCGGCCGCATAGTTTCCAGGCCTTGCGACAGGGCGGGTCGGCTTCATCGAAGGTCTGTATGTCGTTCCCGCGGCGCGGCGTTCGAGAGTGGCTCGTACTTTGATCGCGGCATCGCGCGCGTGGGCGCGAGATCTTGGCTGCGAAGAGTTCGCGTCCGATCGCGCGGAGCGCTCTATCGTCGATCGCAGATACTCGCGATCGGGGTCGTTGAAAGTCAGGTAAGACATGGCAATCAAACCAGAACAATTGATCGAGGCCGCCCAAAAGGAACTCGATAGCATTCCAGCCGGAGACTCGGCCGAACAGCGACTGCTCAGAATTGTAGCCAACGTCGCGCTGGCTATATACCACAAGCTCGATGATGAACTAGCCCGGCGGCGATAGCTCAAACGCGCGTACTTCGTCCCCCCCAAATGACCGGGGCTGACGCCGCAGCGCCCGCCCCGATTGTTGATTTGGATTTGCGGGCGCTGGAGCCCCCGGGACTCGCCGTTCTCGCGCTCTAAATGTGTGCCGTAAGCTGGCCGGAATGTCGATCGATGGGCATCTACTAGTGACCCGTATTCCGGTTATATTCTGCGGCGCACGGTCCGCAGTACCAAAACCACTTTGCCGGCGCACGCGAAGCATCCCACTCCAGCACGCCAACGAAGCCGGAATTCGACGGCGCTGGATCTGCAACGCTGTCTGCGATGCATCGGCCGTCGGCATGTTTGCCCGCCGGACAACCCGCGCACTCGCAGCGGCCATCTTTCGTCTCGCCCGGTTTAGCGCGCCCTCTGAATTTGTCCATCCGACGATGTTCCGCTGTGGCATTGTCAGACCTCTCCTAGCTGGATTACGATGTCGCGTCCTACGGAGTAACGATGAACGACTGTTGACCGACACCTCTCGGAAGCATTCGCCTCGAGAAACGAGGTGCGGCAGGCGCTTGGGCAACCGGGAACCCGCAGAAAGCCCGTCAAATAAGGCGCGGCTCGCGTCCGGAGGGGTGGCAGAGCGGTTGAATGCGACGGTCTTGAAAACCGTTAGAGATGCAAGTCTCTCGTGAGTTCGAATCTCACCCCCTCCGCCAATCATTCATTGCCGAGCGTGCGTCCAAGAAAACCTTCGACCGCGCGCAGCGCGATCGGCGCGTGAAGTCCCAACGGCACTTCCTCATATCCGTGCTCGGTCCATGGAATGTCGACGAAGGTCACGTCATCGCCGTCGGCACGGAGAGCATCGCGAAATGTCTCCGCATAGCCGAAGTCGACGACGTGATCGCGATCGGCGTAGATCAAGAGCGTCGGAGGCAGATTGCGCCGCACTTGATAGATCGGCGAAGCCAATCGATAGCGCGCCGGGTCTTCGGCCGGTGTGACGCCCATGTATGCGACGATGATCGAGCGCACGTCGAGCGGATCCGGCTTCGGTAGGATTTCGTATCCCTTCAACAGATCGATGGCGCCCGAGTAGCTGATCAGCGCGCGAAACGGCGAGTGCGGTTCGAATGCTAAGAGTTCCGCAAGCTCTCCGCCGGACGAATGACCGAGAACGGCTACGCGCGTTCGATCCGCGCGATACGCGCTCGCATTATTCAAGATGGCCGACACTTCGGACCGCACGTCGTTCAAAGCGTCTGGAAAACGAAACGCGGGTGCATGCCGATAGTCGAGTGCAAAGACGGCATATCCGCTTGCGGCCAGTGCTCGGTTGATTCCGGTGTCGTTCGCAGGGGTTCCGCGTTGCCATGATCCGCCATAGATCGCGAAGACGATCGGGTTCTTCGTTCCAGCCGCTGGGAGATAGGCGCGGATGGCCGTGCGATCGTCGCCGAGTGTGAACGGAATTGACGATTCGATCACCGCTTCTCCCGCGGCTCCGGTCGCCGGCAATGCAGGTCGAATGCCGGACCAGAACATCGCGCCGAGCGGCAGCGCGCACAAGACGATGTTCAACCCGATAAGTATCACGCTCGCGGGCTTCAGATGAGGGCGCGATCGGAAAGCCGCGAAAAGCAAGGCGGCGTTTAGCACGAGCAAGTACGGGCTGAATTCGATCGCCACGTCGGTCGCGACAAACGCCGGTCCGTTCGGCGGCGGCAGAACGATCCAGATGCACAACGCCGCCAGGACGGCGGCAAATATCAGAAGCAGCACCACCACACCCATGCGATAAGGACAGCCTGGACCGGCAGGCGCCACAGCAGCGTCGTTTGCGATGCGATATCCGCGAATAGCTGCGGGTGCATCGCCATGTAGAGGTTCGCAGGAAATACGGCGATCAGCAGCGCGATGAGACCGATGCCGGCCGGCCGCCTCGTGCGGGCGATCATCACGCCGATTCCGCCTGCGATTTCGCAGACGCCGCTGATGTATACGAGTGCTTCGGCGTGGCCGAGCGCCGGCGGAATGGCTCGCATGTACGTGGACGTTCGCAGAAAATGCAGCAGCCCGGCTAGTATGAATCCGACGCCAAGCAGGTAGCGCATTGAGTTGGCGAGCTGAATCTCGCCGGCCGACCAGAAAGGTCGGCCCCACAGAGACACCTGTTGGTTTGCGCCGTAGTCGCGGATGAATCCTACGGGCGCTTCGGCAGGGCCGGCTGCGCTATTCACAAGAATCCGGTCGAACGACTCCCGCTCCACCACGGATTGATTGTGTGCCAAGAATTCATCTCATCATCCACGGCCGCGTGCAGGGCATCTTCTTCAGAGGCTCTGCGCTCGAGCGCGCGCGGGAGCTTGCGTTGACCGGATGGGTGCGCAATCGTCTCGACGGCAGCGTTGAAGTCCTAGCTGAAGGCGACGCGCCGGCGTTGGCGCAGATGCAGGCATGGTGCGAGAAAGGACCGCGCGGCGCCGTGGTGCGCAACATCGATACGATCGACGAGCCGGCGACCGGCGAGTTCAATTCGTTCGGCGTACGCGGCGAAGCTTGACGGCGGCCGGCCGGTCTCTCAAGCGATAGACGAATTTCAAACCCGACCAGGTAGCGACGACGGCACATATCTTCACGTCCACCAGACCCGCCGCGAGCCCGAACTCGCGGACGATGTTCTCATCGACATCTGTGACAACGCCTGATGTCTTCTTCGGCCAACACACCCAGAGCATGCCGGCGGGCGACAGGGCGCGCTTCGCGCTTGCGATCCGGCGGCTGAGTCCGCTCGCGTCGCCGGCGAACGACACGATGACATCGATCGGGCCGCGAAGCTCCCGAGCACGACGTACGCCGGCCGGCAAAGGTCCGAGGATCGCGTCAAAGCCTTTGGGCGCCATCATAAACGCGATGCGATGGCCGGCTTTGATGCCGAGTTTTTCCGCAAGCGGACGTTGTGAGTAGCCCGCTCGTTCAGCCGGCGTGCTCAAACGCGCAACGCCCGAAGATCGGCGGGCGAATCGATATCGCAAAACGCGCGGGGGTCGCCCGCCGTCACAAATCGTAAACGCCGCGTTTGCGATTGCGCGTAACGCTTCGCGCCGGCATCTCCCTCAAGGCGCTCTAACGCTGCGAAATCGTGGCGCGGGAAGAGAACCGGCGAGCCCCATGCTCGGCCCATGCGCAACGCGACGATCGGCGGCGGCCGTTGACGATCTCCGGGCCGAACTCCAGCCGCATTGCAAAGGCTGTCGATGTTGGCGCTTGTCACGAACGGCTGATCCGCCAACATGAAGACGCAGGCGTCGAACTCGAGGGCAAGAGCGAGACCGGTCCGGATGGATGAAGCGATCCCCTCCGGCCACGCGCCGTTGAGCACGATCGAGCACCTGCGTGACTCGACGCGATCAAGAACGCTTTCGGAGTCGGCGCCGAGCACGAGCACGCAGATGCGCGCGCGCGAGCCGCACGCCGCGTCGATCGCGCGCTGCAAAAGCGGCCGGCCCTTGAAGTCCGCGATGAGTTTGCGTCCGCCGAAGCGCGAGCCCGAGCCCGCCGCGAGCACGACCACAGCAGTCGACATCTCCGGCTCGGCCGCTCTCAGACTACGGCCCTGCACGCAGAACTTCCAACATCGCGTCATGGACGAGTCCGTTTGACGCAAGCATCTCACCGCAATCCACGCGCAGCGGCTTGCCTGAATAGTCGGTGACCCGTCCGCCGGCCTCGGCCACGATCAGCGCGCCGGCAGCGACGTCCCACGCATGCAGCCCAGCCTCCCAAAATCCTTCGAAGCGGCCTGCCGCGACGTAGCACAGATCGAGCGCGGCAGAGCCATCGCGCCGGACCGCCTGCGCGCGGCGCATGAAGTTCGCCATCATCTCTAGGTTGGGGATACCGCCCACATCGCGGAGCGGCGGAAAACCGGTCACCAGCAGGCCGTCGCGCAAGTCGGCATGCGGCGAAACCGCGAGAACCTTGTCGTCGCAGCTAGCGCCCGCGCCCCGTTCTGCCTTGTACATCTCGTCCGCCATCGGGTCGTAGACCGCGCCGGCCAGCAACGCGCCGTCCTTTTCATACGCGATAGAGACGCAAAAGCAGCGGTAGCCGTGCGCGAAGTTCGTGGTGCCGTCGAGCGGATCGACGATCCAACGGCCGGTTCCCGACCCGCCGGAGGCGCCGCCCTCTTCGCCAAGCACTGAATCGTCGGGAAAATCTTCGGCGATCATCGTGCGGATGAGCGCTTCGCTGCGCGTGTCCGCTTCGGTCACGAGGTTAGATCGCACATCCTTCGAGCGGACGTGGATGTGCGTCCCCAGCATATCGCGCAGTAAGGCGCCCGCCGCACGCGCTGCGCGTTCTGCCGTTCGCAATCGTTGATCCATGGCTCGACGCGGGTTCGCATGCCGAGGCAAGATTCCTCATCTATATTGTGGAACGCTCAGAGTATCATGCTTGGCGCAAAACCCGAGATAAAGACCCTTTCGCTGCCCGGTTCAAAGGGTGCTGGGGTTGTCGCGCGCGAGGCAGCCGCCATGACGACCGGAACGAAAACCGCTCCGATCGTCGTCAAACAAGCCAGCGGCCTCATGCTCGAAGACGTCGACGGCAACGTGTTCCTCGACTTCACGAGCGGCATGGTCGCGGCCACTGGCCACAGCCATCCAAAAGTCGTGGCCGCCATCACCGAGCAGGCCAACCGGTGGCTGTTCATCAACAGCCCGGATTTCTATTCGCCGCTGCAGGCCGACGTCGCGGAAAAGCTGGCAAAACTCGTGCCCAGCCTCACCGGCAAAAAAGTGTTCCTGTGTTCGAGCGGCACGGAAGCCAACGAAGCGGCGATCAAAGCCGCGCGTTGGACGAAGCCCACGCGCAAGCGGCTCATCGCATTTCTCGGCGCTTTCCACGGCCGCACTTTGGGCGCCAACTCCATGACCGCGAGCAAAGTCGTCCAGCGCGCGCGCTTCACGCCGAACATCGCCGACGTGCATCACGTGCCGTACGCATCATGCTATCGCTGCCCGTACAAAATGACGTACCCGGCTTGCGACGTTTGGTGCGCGCACATCCTCGAAGAGATCTACTTCAAACAGTTGATCCCGCCCGATGAAGTCGCGGCCATGTTCGTCGAACCCATTCAAGGCGAAGGCGGCTATATCGTGCCGCCGTCGGACTTCATCCGCATCCTTCGCGACATGTGCGAGCGCCACGGCATCGCCTACGTCGACGATGAAGTGCAAGCCGGCATCGGCAAGACCGGAAAAATGCTCGCCATCGAACACCATGGCGTCGCGGGCAACTTCACATCGCTTGCCAAGGCGCTCGGCTCGGGCGTCGCCGTCGGCGCGCAGGTCATGGACGCCGAATACGATTTCGGCGCACAGGGCGCGCACTCGAACACCTTCGGTGGGAACGGAATCGCACTCGCGGCCGCCAAGGCCACCCTCGAAGTGATCGAGCAGGAGCATTTAGTGGATCGCGCGGCCGAAATGGGCGCCTACTTCATCGGCAAGCTCGAGGAGCTGCAGACCCGGCATGATGTCATCGGCGACGTGCGCGGCAAAGGACTCATGCTCGCCATCGACTTCGTCACGTCGCGCGCGACGCGCGATCACAACACGGAGTTGCGCGACCGTGTGGTCAACAACTGCTTTCGCCATGGCTTAATGGTGCTGCCGTGCGGGTTCTCGGCCATCCGGTTCACCCCGGCGCTCGTCGTGGACCGCGACCAGATCGATCGGGCGACGGACATCGTGGAGCGCTCTATCCGGGAGTCCTGACACTTCAGAGTCGAGCCGACTCTTTCTCGTATGATGCGCCGAACTTTAACCGGCGCGCGTGGAGGCAAACTTTATGGAAGGCGACGGCCATGGACCTCCGCGAGGAATTCGTGAGCGAGCTGTGCGGCCGGTCCGTCAGCGTCGTCTCGGACGGCAAATCACGCAAGGTCGGTAAGCTCGAAGATCTTTCGATCTCCGGCAGCGATGATGCATTTCCCGCGGTCACCGGCTTGTACATCCGTTGCAGCGATGGGAAGCTGCGCTATGCGCCGTTCGCGGCGGTCGCCGCGATCGGTCCCCGCGACGTATCACTGACCGCCGAGCCGCTCGACATTTCGCTTTTAGAGCGTCCGTCCGGCGAGCTGCTGCTCAACAAGGAGCTGCTCGACAAGCAGATCCTCGACGTGGACGGCCGCAAGGTCGTTCGCATCAACGATCTCAAACTCGCGCCGGCAGGCGACAGCCTGCGCGTCATCGCCGCCGACATCGGCTTGTCGGGGCTCTTGCGCCGCATGGGATTGCGCGGCCTCGGCCAGCGCTGGCTCGAACGCGCCTCGCGGCCGGGCATCAGACAAGCATTGATCTCGTGGGATACGGTGCAGCCTCTGCATCGCGACGAACCCGGCGACGCCATCCGCCTGCGCGTGCCGCATGACAAGATGCAGCGCATCCACCCAGCCGATCTCGCGGCGATCATCGAAGACCTCAATGCGGCCGACCAGGCGTCGCTCATGGGATCGCTCGACGAAGAGACCGCGGCCGAAGCTTTCGAACAGCTCGATGTCGACACCCAGCTCTCGATCCTCGAGGACATCAAGCCGGCACGTGCCGCTGACATCATCGAGAACATGGAGCCGGACGACGCCGCCGACCTCCTGAGCGAAGTAGAGCCGGAACGCCAGCAAGAGATCTTGAGCCTCATGGAGCCCGAGGAGGCGCAAGACGTCCGCGAATTGCTATCGCACGACGAAGAGACTGCCGGCGGTTTGATGACGACGGAATATCTTTGGCTGCCGCCGGGCCTCACCGTGGCAGATGCCTTCGCGCACATCCGCAAGGCCGCCGAAGACGCCGAACTTGTCTACTATCTCTACGTCCTCGATCCCCAAGAGCATATCTTGGGTGTCGTCACGCTGCGCAACCTCGTGACGGCCGATCCGGCGTCGCCCGTCTCGGACATCATGACGGACGACGTGGTGACAGTGCACACCGGCACCGCGCGTGATGAGGTCGCCTCCACCATCGCGCGCTACGACTTCCTCGCCCTGCCGGTCGTCGACGACGACGGCCGCATGCAGGGCATCGTGACCGTGGACGACGCGATGGATGTTGTGCTGCCGGAGAAATTGCGCAAGATGTTGCCGCGCATGGGCCGCTCGCGTACCAAGACACGGACCGGAACGTAGCGCGTGGAGGCGGCGGATACCGTCAAACAGCCTGCGGCGCCGAAGCGGCCCACCTTGTGGCGTTCGATGCTGCTCTTCTTCTCCATCGTGGGTCCGGGATTCATCACCGGCAATCTCGACAACGACGCCGCCGGCATCGGCACGTATTCGCAGGCCGGCGCGCAGTTCGGGTACGGCATGCTGTGGACGCTCATCCCTATCACCATCGGCTTGATCGTGGTCCAGGAGATCTGCGTCCGGATGGGCATCGTCACAGGCAAAGGTCTTGCCGATTTGATCCGCGAGAAATTCGGCGTGCGCATCACGCTCTTGGTGCTCGCCTTGCTCGTGATGACCAATCTGCTCACCACGATGGCCGAATTTGCCGGCGTTGCGGCAAGCGCAGATATCTTCCACCCGTTCTTACGCTACGTCGCAGTTCCAGCCGCCGCGCTTTTTGTGGCCTTGCTCGCTCTGCGCGCGGACTACAAGACCGTGGAGCGGATCTTCTTGGCGGCGTGCGTCGTGTATTTCACCTACATCATCTCGGGTTTTTTGGCCAAGCCCGATTGGCACGAGGTGTTGGTGGCGACCGTCGTGCCGCATTTCACGGCTTCGTCCGCTTTTTGGCTGAGCTTGCTCGCGGTGATCGGGACGACGATCACGCCGTGGATGCAGTTCTACATCCAGTCATCGGTGGTGGAGAAAGGCGTCAAGCCGAAAGATCTGCGGTATTCGCAGATCGACGTCGTCACAGGCTGTCTCGTCACGGACATCGTCTCGTTCTTCATCATCGTATCGTGCGGCGCGACGCTATTCATCCACGGTCAGACCAACATCACCGAGGCGTCGCAGGCCGCGCGGGCACTGGCGCCGCTCGCCGGCCCCTTCGCGGAGATCCTCTTCGCGATCGGCCTGCTCAACGCGTCGCTCTTCGCCGCGTCGGTGCTGCCGCTGTCCACCGCGTACACCGTCTGTGAAGCGCTGGGCTTCGAGGCGGGCGTCGCCAAGACGTTCCGTGAAGCGCCCGCGTTCTATACGCTGTACTTCGCCATCGTCGCGATCGGCGCGGTGAGCGTGCTCGTGCTGCAAGTCCCGCTGTTCACGATCATCGAATACTCGCAGGCCATCGCGGGCATGCTCTTGCCGTTCATCGTGGTCGCCATGCTGCTGCTCGTCAACGATAAGCAGTTGATGGGCAAGTACGTGAATGGACCGGTGGCAAACGTGATCGCCTGGACCACGGCCGGCGTCACAATCGTCGCGACGGTCATCGTGCTCGCGGCACCGCTCATCCATTGGAGTTGAAGAAAAGGTGACCGCCGACGACCTTGCCGCACTCGCCGAACGCGCCGCCCGCACCATCACCGGAGGGGGCGGGCTCAAGGCGCTCGCGCAGCTGCTCGCCGATGCGGTTCACGGCTCCGTACTTGTCGAAGACGAGCAGTGGCGGCATCTCGCCATCGCCCAGTTCGGCGACGGAGACGGCGCCCTGCCCGCCACCTTCGCGCCGCACCACGATCGCGCCGGCGCAGCGGACGGTCTGGTTCGCGCAAAGCTCGACGATAGCGTGACCGCGCTGTGCGCCCCGATGCCGGGCGGCACGTCCGACACGGGCGGTGCCGCGGGTTACGTGACTTTATTCGTTCGCGGAAAAATGCCGAGCTACGCCGGCCCGGCGTTGCGCGTCGTCGCGGGCGCAGCAGGCGTGGAGTGCATGCGCCGCGGCAGCGGACGCACGCAGACCCGGCGCGCTTTTTGGGAGCGCTATTTGACCGGCGGTTTCGTGGATGCGTCGGCACTGCGCGACGAAGCTGCTGCGGCGGCCATCCCGCTCGCGGCATCCTACGTCGCCGCGGTCTTTGATGTCGAAGGCGTGGCGCCGCAGATCGCTCGCGACGCACTTGCACAGGCGCTCGGCTCGGCCGAGGCCGTGCTGCCGCCGTTCGGCGCCGGGCCCGCCATCGTGCTGTTCGCGGTGAAGAATCAAACCGACATCGCACGCGCTCGTCAGGCGGCCCAGCACGCCGTCCGCGTGCTGACGCAGCAAGGCGCCGTGCGTTCCATCGCATGCGGCGTGGGCAGCCATCAGCCCGACCCACTCGACTTGCCCATGTCCATCGATCAGGCGCGCCAAGCCCTCACCCTTGGATGCCGCTTGTTCGGGCACGGTACGGTCACCACGTACCACGATCTTGGATTGTTCGCGCTGCTGCATGCCGGCGCCGGCCGCGAAGCGTTCGGCGCGTTCGCCGATGCCCAGCTAGAACCGCTGGCCGCGTACGACCGCAAACACCGCACCGAGCTTCTTCAGACCTTACGGCTCTACTTCGATGTCGGAGAAAACGTCAAGGAAGCGGCCGAACGGCTATCGGTGCATCGCCACACGATCTTCTACCGGCTCAATCAGATCGCGCAGATCTTGAAGATCGATTTCAAGGCGCCCAAGGACCAGCTCTCCGTGCGAGCGGCGCTCGCCATCCGTCTAATGCAACGCGGCGAGGACGCAAAACAGTCATGAGCAAACGCGATCTCATCAAACGCGCCAAGGACCTGGGCATCCGGTTCGTGCGCCTACAGTTCAGCGACATCCACGGCGTCACCAAGAACGTCGCCGTTCCAGTCAAGGAACTCGAAGCCGCGCTTGACGGCAACGTGGTCTTCGACGGCTCATGCATCGAAGGATTCGTCCGCTTCGAAGAGTCGGATATGTATCTTTCGCCCGATTCAGGCACGTTCGCGGTGCTCCCCACCGTCGAAGGAGCGCCGCTCGAGGCGCGTCTCATCTGCGACGTCGTCAATCCGGACGGCACGCCGTTTGAGGGCTGCCCGCGCACCACGTTGCGTCGCGCCCTCGAATCGGCCAACGGTGACGGCTTCACGGTGCACGTGGCGGCGGAACTCGAATTCTTCTTGTTCGAACGTGGAGCCGACGGCGATCCGACGACGGCTACTGCCGATCGTGGTTCGTATTTCGACCTGAGCCCGATCGATCGCGGCGACCTCGCGCGGCGCGACGTGTCGCTTGCTTTGGAAGAGATGGGCATCCGCGTCGAAGCCACGCATCACGAAGTCGCTCCCGGACAACACGAGATCGATCTGGCGTTCACCGACGCGCTCGCGCTCGCCGACGCCATCGCGACTGCGCGGTTCGTCGTGAAGACCGTGGCCGTCCGTCACGGCCTCCACGCCACGTTCATGCCCAAACCGCACGCCAATCAGGATGGCAGCGGGTTGCACTTCACGCAGTATCTCGCGCGCGACGGCATCAACGCGTTCATCTCGGCCGGCGCAGGCGATCTCGGCCGATCAAACGCACCCGAGCTCAGTGAAACGGGTCTCGCCTACGTCGGCGGCTTGCTAGCGCACGCGCGCGGGTTCACCGCGATCACGAATCCGACGGTCAACTCGTACAAACGCCTCGTGCCGGGCTACGACGCGCCGTGCTACGCATCGTGGTCGCATCGCGCGAAGAGCGCGCTCGTGCGCGTTCCTTCCGATCACGGAGCGGGTGCGCACGTGGAGCTGCGCTCGCCGGATCCGTCGTGCAACCCGTACCTCGCACTGGCATGCGTCATCGCGTCGGGGCTCGACGGTGTCCGCCGCAAATCGGTGCCGGGCGATTCGGTCGACGCAAACGTCGCTTCGCTCCCTGAGGCGGAGCGAGCAGCGCTAGGCGTGGAGCAATTGCCCGCGTCGTTGCAAGAAGCGATCGCCGCTCTTGATGCCGATCAGTTGGTGCAAGCGGCGCTCGGCGATCATTCGTACCATCGCTTTCGCGAAGCTAAGCTTGCCGAGTGGGAATCGTACCGGTTGCAAGTCCACCTTTGGGAGTACGAAGCGTACCTCCAATTGTGACGTCAGCGCCTGGCGGCCTGCGCATCGCGCATCTGCGCGGTTTCCATCGCAAGACCCGCAAGTTGCGCGAACACTTCAATCGTGCGCACGGTCTCGTCGTCCGGCACGAGATGCGTCTTTGGATCATCGGGCGATAGAATCCCAATCATCTCGCCCTGAGAATTCAGGATCGGGAAGAGCAACAGGTCGAGCTCGTGCCAGTCGCCCGGCTGTATGCGCGGCAAGACCACGATGTCTTCGTTGCGCGTGATGCCGCCGCTGACGTTCAATTCCATCGGCACGTAATAGTAGGTGTCGCGGTATTTGCCGCGCACCGACATCATGCGGCGCATGTCGGCGACCGAGGTCTCTTTACCCACGACCTCGCCCGGATAGCCGAGGGCGGCGCGGCGCACGAACACGTTGCGGTCGGCGTCGAGCGTCTGGATCGAGCCGGCAGAAAAGCCGAACGTGTCGAGCGTGACGATGAGAATGCGGCGCAGCATCGTGTCGAGGTCGCGCTCGCTGAAGATCGCCGCGGTGACGTCGAGTATGCGGGCCAAGCGGTCGGCTTGCCGGCGGCGCTGCTCGGCAAGCGCCTCCGCATCGGTCGACCTTCGTTCGAGGGCCAGCGCGCGATGCTGTTCGTGCGAGACGACGTGCACGTTCTCAATCGCTGCGGCGGCTAGCCGCGCGAACAATGCGACATTGCGCATCGTCGACGCTTGGGGAACAAATCCGTCCACCGGCTCGTCTGGACAAAGCAGGCCGATCACTTCACCCGCCGAGGACATCAGCGTGATGACGAGCGTGTCTGCAGCGTGCCAGATGCCCGGGGCGGCGCGTTGCCCGACGGCTTGCTCGGGATCGAAGCACAATTCGGGATCCGTGTGCCACGTATGCCGCTCGATCGGCGCGTAATAGACCGACGGCGCGATCAAGAATTTCTGGTCGAGTTTGATCTCCACTTGCGCGAACGAGACTTCGCGGCCCAAGAGTCTCTTCGCGACCTCGTCGGTGTAGCCGGAAACCGTACGGTACTCGTACGACTCGCGCTCGCGCTGCGCTACGAGGATCGCGCCGCAGCGAAAGCCGAACGTGCGCAACGTGACGGCGAGCACGCGATCCAGCAATGCATTCAGCTCGCGCTCGCGCAGCAGCGTCACCGCCAGCTCGACCAAGAGACGCAACGTATTGGCCTGCGCCTCGTAGTCCGCGCGCTTGGCGCCTTCGGTCGCGACCACCGACTCGAGCGTCGATTGTTTCGCGACGAGCATATCGGTGCGCGCGACGGTCGCGCGGACCAGCATGGTGGTCATCAGTACCGTTATCCACGTGTACGCCACCGCGGCGATGAGGTTGTACGCCGCGACGTCGGCGGTCGCGCCGGTGTACTGAAAGACGTATCCCACAAAGAGCATAAGCGTGGTCAGCACACCGGTGATCGCCGCTCCCAACTCGCGCTCGCGCGTGGCCGCATACACGATGATCGGGAGCATGCCGGCCCAAGCCGCCGGAACGGTGGCCCAATACGCGGAGATGAGGATGAGCACCGTGAGCGTATCAAACCCGACGAGGAGCCGAGACGCTAGACGGATGCGCCCGATGCTATCCGCGACCGTCGTGGTGCGATACGCGACTGCGCCGAAAGCGAACCACAGAGCGACGGGGACCGCGCGCATGAGCAGCGGAACGGGCACGGGAAGGAAGAGTATCAGCAGCGACGCGATGGAGGCGGCGACGAATCGGCCGCGCAGCATGCCAAGCTCGATGACCCGAGTCTCCTCGAGTCTCGTGTCGTCCTGCGGTGCGATGCGAATGCTCACCAAGAAGTTATCGGCAGACCGGTCACGCCGGTCAATCGTGCACCGTTCAGTAGCCGTCGAATCCGACGGTGACGATGCCGTCCGGCTGGACGATGGTCGGGACGCGAAGGCCGCCCGACAGCGCTTCCATGGCTTTTCTGGCTTTCAGATCGGCCTGTACGTCGATTTGTGTGAATGGGACGCCGCGGGACCGCATATCGTTCATCGCGGCAGCGCAATACGGACAGCCACGCTTGGTGTAGATCTGAGTGTGTGCAGCCAATTATGAAGAC
>DATCBN010000091.1 GCA_036511855.1 Candidatus Eremiobacteraceae bacterium
GAGCCGCCCGCCGTTGTCACCGTTGACGAGCATCCGCGGCCCGACGTCACCATGGAGCAGCTCGCGAAACTCAAACCGGCATTTCGCGAAGGCGGCAGCGTGACGGCCGGCAACTCAAGCGGCATCAACGACGGCTCGGCCGGCGTGGTCCTGATGAGCGCCGACGAAGCCAAGAGACGCGGGCTCAAGCCGCTCGCGCGCATCATCACGTCGGCGGTGGCCGGCGTCGATCCAAATTGCATGGGGCTCGGTCCGATTCCGTCCACGCGCAAGGCGTTAGCACGCGCCGGACTAAAAGTCACCGACCTCGATCTCATCGAACTGAACGAAGCGTTCGCGGCGCAAGCGCTTGCCTGTGCGCGCGACCTTGAACTTCCGATGGAAATAATCAACGTCAACGGCGGATCAATCGCGATAGGGCATCCGCTCGGCTGCAGCGGCGCGCGGATTCTCGTCACTCTGCTGCACGCGATGCAGGCGCGCGGCGCTCGCCGCGGACTGGCCACGATGTGCATCGGCGTCGGTCAAGGCATCGCAACTATCGTCGAGAGGATTTAGTGGTTTTTGTAGGAGGGCAAGCAACGCTTGCCCACGTGAAGAAGGGTATATAATGGCATTAGCACTCGACCAAAAGACCTATGAGCTGTTCCTCAACGGCGAGTTCGTCAAGCCAAAGTCCGGCAACTATACGACCGTGTTGAATCCGGCCACGAACGAACCGCTCGCGCAAGTGGCCGCCGCCGGCATTCACGACGCCGACGCCGCCGTCGTGTCGGCGCGCGCGGCCTACGAAGGAAAATGGGCCACGATGCCGCCGGCGCGCCGGGCACGCGTGCTCTTCAAGATCGCGAATCTGCTCTCCGAACGCATGGACGACCTTGCTCGCACCGAAGTGATGAATGCCGGTAAGACGATGTCTGGTGCAAAAGGCGAGATCGGCCAGATCATCGAGCTGTTCGAATTCTACGGCGGCGCGGTCACGAAGATGTCGGGCAGCACCATGCCTTCGCTCCCGAACTACTTCAACTACACGTTGAAAGAATCGATCGGCGTCTGCGCGGCCATCGTGCCGTTCAACTATCCGCTGCTCATGGCGTCGTGGAAAGTGGCGCCGGCGCTCGCAGCGGGCAACACGGTCATCCTCAAACCCGCTAGCTCCACGCCGATCACCGCGCTCTTGCTCGGCCAGATCTGTATGGAAGCCGGCTGCCTCCCGGGCGTGGTGAACGTTCTGCCCGGACCGGGCGCAACCATCGGCGCGCATCTCGCACAACATCCGGGAGTGGACAAGATCGCCTTTACAGGCGAGACGCGCACGGGTGCGACGATAATGGAGCTCGCGTCCGCGACGATTAAACGGGTCACGCTCGAGCTCGGCGGCAAATCGCCTAGTGTCATCTTCGACGATGCGGACATCGACGCGGCCGTCGCCGGAGCGGTGTACGGCATCTTCCATAACGCGGGTCAATCGTGCGACGCGCGATCGCGCCTGCTGGTGCACGAGGGAGCGTACGACGCCTTCATCGCGAAATTCGTCGAGAAGGCGAAAGGCTTACGCGTCGGCGATCCGATGGATCCGAAGACGCAGATCGGCGCGATCATCTCGCGCGCGCAACTTGAGAAGATCGAAGGCTATGTCGGCATCGGCGCGCAGGAGGGCGCGGTGGTGGCGTGCGGCGGCAACCGGCCCGACGGCGCGCTGAGCAGCGGCAATTTTCTCATGCCGACGGTGCTCGATAAAGTGAGCAATGGAATGCGAGTGGCGCAGGAAGAGATTTTCGGTCCGGTGGCCGTGATCACCACATTCAAAGACGAAGCCGAGGCGATCCGGATCGCCAACGATAGCGTTTACGGGCTCGCTGCGTCCGTGTGGACGCAAAACGCAGGCCGTGCTATTCGCGTCGCTCACGCGATCCGTTCCGGTGGCGTCGCCATCAACACACCGTTTTCGATCCATCCCGGCATGCCATTCGGCGGTTACAAACAGTCGGGGTTCGGTCGCGAACTTGCGCTCGAGACTTTAGATCAGTACACCGAGACCAAAGGCGTCGTGATGTACATCGGCACGAAAGCGGTCAACCCTCTCGGCGTCTAGTCTTCTGATTGGCAATTTGTGACGTAGGAGGGCAAGCATCGCTTGCCCTTCCCGTCAAATTTGACGCCGGTCCGGGCCGTCGTTTCTTCGTTATGGAGACAGTGTCCGCACACGCGACAGCGGCCAATAGATACTCGTCACCCTTCCGATAAGCTGATCGCGCCGAACGAATCCCCACAAGTGACTGTCATCGGAGTTGTTTCGGTTGTCACCGAGCACGAGATAGTAGCCTTTTGGAATCCAATTCTGTCGACTCCATGAATCTTTGGGCGGGATCTGCGCTCTTGACGGGTCGAGCGGCGTCTCGTCGACGTAAATATCGAAGTTTCGAACTTGTAGACTGTACGAAGCCGGCGTGGAGATATAAGGTTCATAGACCTGCGTGCCATTTACATACGTACGTCCTCGGCGCATGGCAACGGTGTCACCGGGCCCGGCGACAATTCGCTTCGTGAAAGGCAGAGTGCCAAGAATTGCCGGCGGCTCGAACACCACCACTTCCCCGTCCGATGGATCGTGGTTGCCATATCTCGAGGTATCGGCGCAGACAGAATCGCCCGGTTGTATCGTCGGCTGCATCGCCGCCCCCGGCTCCATGAAGGCACGAGTGCACGGCGCATGACCGAATGTATTGTGATACCACCAGACACCCACGGCCGCACACATTGCGGCAGCGGCGGCGAGGACGATAAGTACGACCATAGTCGAGCGAGACACGAACTAATCAGCCCATGCGTTATCGGCGCCGCGACTGCAGCTAGGTTGAGCCATGTTCCAAGGCTTCATCGCGCATCCGTCTTGGGGATTCGACCGATTGGAGCCTGTGATGGCAAAAGAACTAGGGCAAGCGGTGCTTGCCCTAGTACGGTTACCCCCTACCTTCTGAGGCAAATGGTGCCCGGCGCCAAGTTCGTAGGCCTTTGGAGTCTGTGGACGCACGCCGGACGCCCATTGCGCTATACTCTTTATTGACGGGCTCGGACCGCCCTCACCCGAACGTTAGGGTCGTCCGCGAGCGCGACCATTACCAGATGGCGGCGCTAGCGCTGCACACGTTGCTAGGAGAATATCATGAATCGAATTGCGGCATTTCGATTGGTCTCGGTCGTATTTCTTTGCCTCGGGGCGATCGCTTTCGGCAGCGCTATTCACCTACCCGCGTTGGCGGCCGAAGGCTTCAATAACTACATCGCGCCCGCGCCGAACGTATCATGTTCGAGCACTTCACCGTGCCTTGCGGAATCTAACACGAGCTCGGGCGCCGGCGTAAAAGGCAGTTCGACTGCCGGAAACGGGTCCATCGGCACAACCAAATTCAAAAGCACTTCGCAAGGCAACGGCACGGCCGGCGTTTTTGGCCAGGACTTGTCCACTTCGGGCACCTTTGACTCTGGCGTGTTCGGTAGCTCGACAAACGGAGTCGGCGTGCAAGGCACATCGATCAATGGTTTGGGCATGATGGCCACTTCCACAAACCAGACCGCGTTGTTTGTGCAGAACATCGGCGCGTCGGACGGCATTCAGGCGGTGGCTCTCAGCAACGACGGCACCAACAGCAGCACGCAGAACAATAGCTCGATTCGCTCGGGCCGCTCTGGCGTGTGGGGGCACGACGATTCGACAGATGGCGGTTTCCGCAACTTTGGGGTCGCCGGCACGTCCACGAACGGCATCGGCGTCTTGGCGGATTCGACGAACTGGATCGGCCTGGACGCGGTCGGGGGCGGACTTGAAAACGGTGCTCACGGCGCGGCGCTCAGCGTTACCGGGGGACAGTCCGCGGCGAATGTGATTCTTGCGTGTGCGGACGTGAGCGACAATCCGTGCACGCGAGAAAGTAATTCGATTGAATTCATCCTGGACCACAATGGGGACTTGAGAATCAGCGGACACATATACACATCCGGTTCATGCGGGACCGGTTGCGCTATCGGAAGGGACGGATCTACGCACAGGGTCTCGTCGTACGCTCCAACGCAGACCGTGCCGAGTATTGACGACTTTGGAGAAGCGCAACTCGTTGGTGGTCACGCATATGTGAAGATGAACGCGGATTTCGCCAATGTCGTCGATCAACATGCCAACTACCTCGTCTTCATCACGCCTGAAGGAGACAGCCGCGGGCTCTACGTGACCGAGAAAACGCGGGCTGGATTCACAGTGCGAGAGAATCAGGACGGAAGGTCGACGCTCGCGTTCAGCTATCGAATTGTCGCGAAGCCACTCGGAGTCGAAAAACCGCGCCTGCCCATGGAATCGGTTGGGCCGCGGCGACAAACGGGTGATAATCGTGTGAAATTGTAGGGCATGCAAAAACGGGGGCAAGCGATGCTTGCCCTAGTACGAGATAAAAATGGGGCGAGCGATTGCTAGCCCTATTTTTTACTCTTCGCTGTCCGACGTCACGATGAGGTCGAACGATTCACGCGGACGCACGTGTGCGAAATAGTGATCCTCCGCGGCATCCCAAATCGCGTGCCACGAGCGCATGAAGTCCTCGCCCTCTCGCGCGATCAAGCGCTTCTGCCGGACTTCGTCCTGCGCTTCCACCAAGACGCTGAAGTCTATGAGATCGGCAAGCTCCGGCCGCGAGCAGTACGCGCCATCGAGGATGATCACCGCCGAAGGCGCGCACGTCTCGAGTCGATCATCTAACCCTATCCGGGTAAGAAAATTGAAAGGATGCCACGACGCGACTTGGCCCGCCAGCAGCGGCTCGAGCGCTTGCGCGCGCAGCCGCCTCCAATCAAGCGCATCGGCGACTTTGGCTTCGGTCGATCGTGCTTCCCATTCGGCGTCAGGTCCGTTCGTAAAAAAATCATCGGCGTCAACCACCGAACCACCGAGCGCGACGGCGATTGCCGCCGCAAGATTGGACTTGCCCGCGCCGCTCCGACCGTCCAACGCAACGGCGAGCGGAGTGTCGCGAACGCTGAGCAAGAGTTGAATTTCTGCAATAATGGTGTCGGATGCGCGCGTCAAGAGACTTTTTCTTGTATCCTGCGGTTAAGCGAGGGGTGAGCGTTGCTCACCCTAGTACGAACAATTATCCTGCGGTTAAGCGAGGGGTGAGCGTTGCTCACCCTAGTACGAACAATAGTACCAACGAATGAACAAACGTTCACGCCGGCGCGTCGTCGAATGTACGCTTCACATACAAGCGGAGCCCGGTGAACAATCCGACTGCGAATACGAGCGTGATCGCGCTCATCAACGCGACCGCCGGCGACAAGTGGCCACCCGAATACGCCGAAGTCGAGAACGCACCGGCCATGTAGCGGGCGCCGAGCCGAAATGCCAGTGCTGCGATGAACAATCCCATGCCGATCGGCGATGACTTGACAAACGCCGCGTTCGCGCTCCGATCCACGCGTATCGTGCTGTGGATGCCTTGGAACCAGCCGAACGCCGTTCCCGCGACAAGCGCGATGAACATGTACACGATGTCGAGCGTCGACGATACGCCGGAGACCCAGATATCGACGACCACCAGCACGAGCATGACGGCGGGCCAAACCCAAAGCGACCCCATGCCGAACTTCCGCTCGCGCGAGACGCGAAAGACGATGATTGCGAGAATGATAACGCCGAGGATCACATTGACGACGGTTTGATTCATTTTATCTAACTATCTCCAGCGATGTCTGCGACGAGCCTATTGCTCAATCGTTCAATAGTGTCGGCTTCTTGGCGAGCCCGCTCCATCGCCGCCTCCAAGGTGTCGCTCGCGGCCGCGCCCGGCATGGAGACGGCGGACGTGTAGAAGCGGTCGGGCGCTTGGAACAGCGGCTCGATGCGCACGTCGCGTTGACCGCCGTCAGGCGTGGAGAACAGATATCGCACGCACGCGAAACGGCACGTTCCCCCGAGCGAATCCCATTCCGGGCGCGGCGGCGCGTGCCGCTTGAGCACTGCCACCGGATCGAGACCCTCCCAAGCTGCGATCGTGCCGTCGGCTTCGACCTTCACACGATAAGGCGCCGGATATGCCACGATCCGCAACGTCTTCTGAAATTCATCGCCGATGCGCTCTATCGCTTGGGTCGCGGAGCGCGGACTCGTCTCAGTCGATTCGACGCGCGCCTGATCGATGATCAACGTGCGGCCCTTCGGCGGGTCAGAGAACAAGACGCCGCCTTGGATCTGCGTGAGCGATGGATAATCGCGGTGAAGCTCTTTCAGCAGCTCGCCCTGCATGCCCGGGTCCAGCGGCGGGCCCGGAACGATGCGGTAGAGGCCGACGGTGATTTTGAAGAAGTTGAACGGCGCGAGTTTGATGACGATGCTCCTTACCACGATGTGCACGCGCTCCCGCGAGGCGAAAACATCAATCCGACAGAGGGATATGCCCTACACGCTACCTGGCCCTTCGCAACGACCCGCATAAGCGTTCCTCGTCGTATTTCCGGACAGCGGAGGGAATGGCGGAAGTAACAATAAGAACCCTTTGAAAAAAACTGCGTCTTTCGCATCCGGAGAGCACTATGCAAGTCAAGCCATTCACCGACACGCCGATCAAATATCTCGAGTACGACGGCCGGCCGATGGGCGACGTCAAAGACCTCGGCCTTTCGAGCGATGATTACCTGCGCATGTATCGTTGGCTCGTATTCGCGCGCGCGGTCGACGATCGCTGCTACATCCTCGTCCGCCAAGGCCGTTCCGGCTTTTTCGCGCAGATCGCGGGTCAAGAGGCGAGCCAGATCGGCAGCGCTCTTCCGTTGAAGACCCAGGATTGGATGTACGGAGACCACCGCTCGCAAGGCAGCCTCATGGTCAAGGGGCTCAAAGCATCGGAGTGGTTCGCGCATCAGCTCGGCCGGATGCTCGATCCGAGCCAAGGCCGCCTCATGCCCCACGGTCCGGGCCGGCGCGATCTCAACATGGTGCCGCCGTCGTCGACGGTGGGCAATCAGATCACCGAAGCGGTCGGCACCGCCATGGCGCAGCGCATCAAGAAGACCGACGGCATCACCATCTGCTACTTCGGCGACGGCGCCACAAGCGAAGGCGACTTCCACGTCGGCATGAATTTCGCCGCCGTCTACAATTCGCCGGTCATACTTTTCTGTCAGAACAATCAGTATGCGATCAGCGTCCGGCTGGAAGAACAGACCCACACGAAGACCGTCGCCGAAAAGGCGCGCGCGTATGGTATGGAAGGCTACCTTGTGGACGGGAACGACATCCTCGCGGTGTACGCCGTCACCAAGCATTGCGCCGACAAAGCGCGCGCCGATCGCGGTCCAAGCCTCATCGAGTCGTACACGTATCGCTACGGTCCACACTCGTCTGCCGACGACGACACCCGCTACCGGCCAAAGGGCGAGCTTGAGATGTGGCGCACGCAACGCGATCCGATCACCCGCTTCAAGAACTTCCTCGTGAACCAAAAGCTCTGGGACGACAAAAAAGAAGAAGCGCTGATCGCCGACGTCAAAGCCGAACTGGCTACCGCGCTCGCCGAGGCCGAAGCAAGTCCCGCCCCCGATCCGATGACCGTGCTTGATCACACGTATGCCAAATACACGCCGCAACTCGAGTGGGAGCGCAAAGAACTCGCCGCCGAGCTTGGCGTCTAGAGGTTATGATGGCAACGACAGCAGTGGAAAAACAAACGACGCTCAGCACGATGGTGCAAGCGGTGCGTTCGGCATTATTCGATGAGATGGCGCTCGATCCAAATGTGGTCACCCTGGGTGAAGACATCGGCCCGCGCGGCGGCGTGTTTCTCGTCACCGAAGGCCTCATCGACAAATTCGGCAAGGATCGGGTGATCGACACTCCGCTCTCCGAGCTTGGCATCATCGGCGCTGCGATCGGCATGGCGGTCTTCGGACTGCGGCCCATCGCGGAGATCCAATTCATCGACTTCTTGTTCCCCGGATTCGACATGCTCGTGTCGGAAGCCGCGAAGATGCGTTACCGCTCGGCCGGCCAGTTCGCGTGCCCGATGGTCGTGCGCTCGCCGTACGGCGGCGGCGTGCGTGGCGGCGGTTATCACTCGCAATCGCCGGAAGCTTATTTCGTCGCGACGCCCGGACTCAAAGTTGTGGCGCCGAGCAATCCCTATGACGCCAAAGGCTTGCTCATCGCGTCGATTCGCGACGACGATCCGGTCGTCTTCATGGAGCCAAAGAAGATCTACCGCTTTCAAAAGCAAGAGATCCCGAACGGCGCCTATGAAGTGCCGCTCGGCAAAGCTGCGGTCGCGCGCGAAGGCAAGCACGTCTCGATCATCACGTTCGGCGCTATGGTGACGCTGGCGCTCGAGGCCGCGGACAAGATGAAGTCCGACGGTGTGGAAGTGGAAGTGATCGACCTGCGCACGCTGCAGCCGTACGACAGCGATGCGATCATGCAGTCGGTCGCCAAGACCGGCCATGTGGTCTTGCTCCAGGAAGCACCGCGCATCGGCGGCTTCATGGGCGAGATATCCGCATTCATCGCCGAAGAAGGCATCGAGCATCTCGAAGGCCCGATGGTGCGCGTTGCCGGTTGGGATACGCCGTTCCCGTATGCGCTCGAGAAGGCGTACATGCCCAATGTCGCGCGGATCACGCGCGCGATCAAGAAGACACTGAATTTCTAGACGTCGTCGTACTTCAAAGGAACTGTAGATGGCAATCGAACTCGAGATGCCCGAACTCGCCGAATCCGTTATCGAGGGCGAGATCGTCAAATGGCTAGTCAACGAAGGCGACCGCGTCGAGCTGGATCAGCTTCTGGTCGAGGTCATGACCGACAAGGTGACGGTTGAAGTGCCATCGCCGTACGCGGGAATCTTGCTCAAACAAGTGGCCAAAGAAGGCGAGGTTGTCGGCATCGGCAAGCCGATCGCCATCTTCGGCGAGCCCGGCGAGAA
Source organism: Candidatus Eremiobacteraceae bacterium (assembly GCA_036511855.1). Taxonomy (NCBI): domain Bacteria; kingdom Bacillati; phylum Vulcanimicrobiota; class Vulcanimicrobiia; order Candidatus Eremiobacterales; family Candidatus Eremiobacteraceae; species Candidatus Eremiobacteraceae bacterium. The sequence continues at coordinate 8,961 of DATCBN010000091.1, forward strand.
GATCGATGATACATCGAAGCTGGAACACGTGACGCCGAAAGTCGAAGTGGTCGCTAACGGGAAGGTCGATGCGGCGGCGCCTGAAGCGAAAGATGCGACGGCTGAGCAAGTGCCGGCAGCGGGCGAAAAAGAATCAGCCCAATCAGCTAAGGCCGAAAAACCGCCGGCGGAGCCAAGCCGGCCGCAGGCTGCGGTAAGCGAGACCGCCGCCCTCAGTGCGTTCGGCAAACCGATGGCGGCTCCGGCGGTGCGGAAGCTCGCGCGCGACCTCGGCGTCGAGTTGATAAAAGTCCGCGGTTCGGGCGAGAACGGGCGCATCGGCCGCGAGGACGTGGAGCGCGTGGCCAAGGCCGCCAAGAGCGCGCAGCCGGCGGCAGCGAAACCATCGGATGGCAAGGCTCGCACTCAAGAGCCCTCGGCCGCACCCGAGCGGATTCCGCTTCGCGGCCTGCGACGCAACATCGCGCAGCACATGGTGCACAGCAAGCACACCGCGGCGCACACGCTGCAAGTGGATGAAGCGGACATGACCGAGCTCGTCCGCTGGCGATCGCGCAGCAAAGAGAAGGCTGCCGAGCGCGGCGTCAAGCTCACGTATTTGCCGTTCTTCGTCAAAGCGGCGGCGGCGGCGCTGAAGAAATATCCATACGTCAACGCGTCGCTCGACGATGCCGCAAGCGAGATCGTCCTCAAGAAAGAATACAACGTCGGCATTGCGGCGGATACCGACGCGGGTCTGGTGGTACCGGTCATCCATCATGCCGACAGGCTGTCCATATTCGATCTCGCGCGCGAGATATCGTCGCTCGCTGAGAAGGCGCGCACGGGCAAGCTCTCACACGATGAGATAACCGGCGGCACGTTCACGATCACCAACGTCGGCTCGGTCGGCGGGCTCTTCACGTTTCCGGTCATCAACCATCCGGAAGTGGCGATCATGGGCACCCATAGCATTCAGGAGCGCGCGGTGGTCCGCGACGGACAGATCGTCATCCGCAACATGATCTACCTATCGCTCGGATTCGATCATCGTGTGGTCGACGGGGCGCTTGCCGCGCGCTTCCTGCGCGAAATCGCCGACCTGCTTGCCAATCCCGAAATGCTGTTGATGGAGGGGATCTAACACAGTGGCGAACACCTACGACGCGATCGTCATCGGCGGCGGCCCGGGTGGCTACTCCGCAGCGATTCGGCTCGGGCAGCTCGGCAAAAAAGTGCTGTGCGTGGAGAAAGAACGCCTCGGAGGCGTCTGCCTCGTGTGGGGATGCATGCCGAGCAAGGCGCTCCTGCACGTCGGCGAAGTGATGACGCAGGCGCGCGAGCTCAAAGACATGGGTGTCACGTTCGGCGAGCCGAAGCTCGATCTGGCGACGCTCAACAAATGGAAGTCCAAGATGATCGACGATCTGGTGGGCGGCATCGGCTCCCTGTTCAAGCTTAATAAGGTAGAGTCGGTGGTCGGCACGGCGGAGATCGTGGACAAGGGCACCGTGAAAGTTGCCAAGACCGACGGCGGCACAGAAACATACACGTGCTCATCACTCATCATCGCCACCGGATCGGAACCCATTCCGCTGCCGAACATGCCGCGCAACGGCAAGACGATTTTGAATTCGGACGATGCCGTTTCGCTCACCGATCTGCCGAAGAGCATTCTCATATTGGGAGCGGGCGTGATCGGCCTCGAGTTCGCCACCATCTACAAGCGGCTCGGTTCCGATGTCACCGTCGTTGAGATGATGGATCGCGCGCTTGGCGACACCGACGTCGAGATCTCGCAAGCGCTGTTGCGCGTCCTCAAGAAACAAGGCATCAACGTCCACTTGAAGACCAAGTGCGCGTCGGTCGAGGTGAAGGGGGCGAAGGTCGCCGCCAAACTTGAGGGCGATTTGAACGAGACTCGCGAGTACGACAAGGTCTTGGTGGCAGTGGGCCGCAGGCCGCGCACTCCCCAAGGCGTCGACAAGCTCGGCTTGCAGATGGACCGCGGTTTCATCAATGTCGACGAAAAACGCTTGACCAACGTCCCTGGCGTATATGCCATCGGCGATTGCGCCGGCGGACCTCTGCTCGCGCACAAGGCGATGAAGGAAGGCGTGGTCGCGGCGGAAGTCATCGCGGGCCAGGCTGCGGCGTACGATCCAATGGCCGTGCCGAACTGTGTATACACCGATCCGCAAGTCGCCACCGCCGGACTGTCAGAGGAGCAGGCCAAGGCCGCCGGCTACGAGATCTCGGTCGGGAAATTCCGGCTCGCGGCGCTCGGCCGCGCTCGCACCATCGGCTTGACCGACGGTCTGGTGAAGATCATCGGCGATAAGAAAACCGATCTGGTGCTTGGCATCCACGCGCTCTCGCCGATGGCGGAAGCGCTGATCGGCGAAGCGGTGATCGCGATCGAGATGGGCGCGACGGTTGAAGATATCGGCCTCTCGATTCACGCGCACCCGACGTTCGGCGAATCTGTGATGGAAGCAGCCGAAGCGTTGCACGGCAAAGCGATCCACATCGCCAACACGCCGGCCAAAGCATGACCATTTGCGTAGCTGGGCTTGTCTGTGGGGCCGACCTTTATGGTCGGCCAAGCCGATGAAAACTTGTATTAGGGCAAGCATCGCTTGCCCATCGTTGGCAACCCGTACTAGGGCAAGCATCGCTTGCCCATTGGGTGAGCGACGCTCACCATACTACGGCAAAAAACCATGACCATCGCCCAAATCCAAGACCTCGGCGTGATCCCCTACGAACCCGCGTGGCAATTGCAGCGCGAGCTTCTCGAACAGCGCGTGGACGACAAAATCGCGGATCGCTTTCTGCTCTGCGAACACACGCCGGTCATCACGATGGGCAAGTCCGGCAAGCAGAAGAACCTGCTCGTCTCCGCGGACGAGTTGCGCCGGCGCGGTGTGGACTATTTCGAAGTCGAGCGCGGCGGCGATCTCACCTATCACGGCCCGGGCCAACTGGTCGGCTATCCGATTTTCAAGCTCGCCCGCCTGCGCGAAGTGCAAGGCTTCGTGCGCAAAATGGAGGAGAGCATCATCCGGGCGCTTGCTTCGTTTGACGTCGTCGGCGAGCGCCGGAGCGATCATCCGGGCGTGTTTGTCGGCGGCGCTAAGGTCGCGTCCATAGGCGCGGCTGTGCGGCGCGGGGTCACGTACCACGGCTTTGCGCTCGACGTTTGCACAGATCTATCCTATTATATGCTGATCAATCCATGCGGCATGCCCGAGGTGGCCGTGACCACCATCGCGCGCGAGGCGAACCGGGAGATAAGCGTGGCCGACGTGAAGCCGGTCATCCGTTCGGCCTTTGAAGATGTGTTCGGCCTGCGCTTCGAAGATATGGGAGCGCAATCGCCGACCCCGGAACCGACAGCCATGGTCGCCAAAGGCGCATAAAAGTAAAAGATGATAGCTCGCAAGCCCGAGTGGCTTAAAGTAAAACTTCCAAGCGGCGACAACTACGAGCGCTTGCGCAGCATCGTCAAAGACCGCGGTCTGCACACCGTTTGCCAGGAAGCCATGTGCCCCAATATCGCCGAGTGCTGGGGCGTGGGTACGGGCACGTTCATGATTCTCGGCGACACGTGCACGCGCGGCTGCCGCTTCTGCAACGTGAAGACCGGCATTCCCAATCCGATCGATCCGCTGGAAGCGTTCAAGCTCGCGCGATCCATCGAAGACCTCGGCCTCAACTACGCCGTCATCACGTGCGTCGATCGTGACGACCTTGCCGACGGCGGCGCCACCGCCATGGCCGACGCGATTCGCGCGATTCGCGCGCGCGCGCCGCACGTCAAAGTGGAAGTGCTGACCTCGGACTATCGCGGTGACGAAGCGGCGCTCCAAATCGTGATCGACGCCGAACCCGACGTGTACGCGCACAACATAGAGACCACCCGCGCGTTGACACGCTCTGTGCGCGATCGCCGCTGCGGGTACGACCAGTCGCTGTCCGTTCTCGGCAACGCCAAGAAACTACGAGCCGATATGTTCACGAAGTCGAGCATCATGCTCGGCCTCGGCGAAACCGATGACGATGTCTTGCAGACGGCGCGCGATCTTCGCGACGTGGGCGTGGACATCATCACCTTCGGCCAATACCTCCGGCCATCCAAGAAGCATCTCGAGGTCGTGGAATTCGTGACGCCCGATAAATTCGCGTGGTTCGCCGCGCAGGCAAAGCCGATGGGATTCCACCAAGTCGTGAGCGGCCCGCTCGTGCGGTCGTCGTATCACGCCGAGCAAGCATTCGCCACGATGCTTTGATCAAAACGGGGCAAGCGATGCTTGCCCTACTACGGATTCGACTAGATGCAGGCGTGACTAGATCGCAGACACGTCACCCAATAAAATGCGCACGTCTCCGCCGTCGGTGCGCAGCAGCAATGCGCCGTCGCGGTCAAGGCCGAGCACGACACCGTCGTGCAATACCGACCCGTCAACCGCCTTCACCGAAACTCGCGTCCCCTCGAGCGCTGCCGCAGCCGCCCACTTAGCGATCACCGATTCCGGCGCGCGCAATAAATCATCGAACGACTGTTCGTAAGTAGATAAGAGCGCGTCCAACAGCGACGTGCGATTCACGTCACAGAGAGCCTCATCGGAAAGCCATCCGGCCACGAGTTCCAACTCCTCCGGAACCCCAGCCGGCCGGTTCACGTTGATGCCGACTCCAACAACTACCCGTGACGTGGCCCCCGACGAACGCGCCTCGCACAAAACTCCGGCGCACTTGAGCGCGCCCAAAAGCAGATCATTCGGCCATTTGAGCGCAGTTTCGAGACCTGAAGTCGTGCGAATAGCCGATCGCGCCGCGAGCGAAGCCCAAAAACCGATCGCGGGCAAAATCTCGTGAGGCACCTCTAAAGGTAGGATCGTCGAGCACAACAGCCCGGCCGCCGGGGGCGACTCCCACAAACGTCCCGCTCTGCCGCGCCCAAGTCCTTGATATTCCGTAACAAATGATATGCCGAGCGCGTCATATGCATGAATCGACTCCAACGCTTTAGCGTTAGTCGAATCGACGCTCACCGAGTACCGAACGCGTCCGAACCGGGTCAACCGGCCGGGCAGCGCAGCTAGAGCCGCCTCATCCAGCAGTATCGGCGGATAGCTCGCACGGACGGTCAAGGGATTGTAACCTCGGGAAGAGCGGGAATGGATACCGGAGGACGCTGCCTTGTCTCGAAAAGTTACGATTAAAGAACTTGCCGTCCGGCTCAACGTCTCAGTGCCGACGCTTCGCAAATACGGCGAATGCGGCCTGTTGGACGTCGACTCAGTCGCCGGCCGCACCAACCTCTTCGATGAAGAGGGAGCGGTGTCTCGCGTCGACGAGATCAATCGCTTGAAGAGCAAGGGCTATTCGCTCTCCTTGATCCGCGAAAAAATCGACACCCGACCGACGGGTTTTGCGCCGCTCGACCTCGGCATAGCCGGGGCGCACGTCTCGCACGGCCGTCATGTCTTGTTCGTTGTGCAAGATCTCGACGAGTATCACGCGTTCGCGCGCGACTTCATCGTCAATGCCTTGCGCGCCGAACAAGCGGTCATGCTCGTCGTGCATCCCGACCATCGCGAACCGCTGGAGCATCTCGTCGTAGCGAGCGGCTTCAACCTCGCAGAGCTCGAGAAGTCACGGCAGCTCACATTTACTTGGTACGACGGTCCGCCGGCCAACATGAACGCGAAGGATCAGGTCGAAGCGTTCCACGACCGCGTGACCGGAATCCTGAGCGCAGGTTGGCAATCGCTGCGGCTGCTCGGTCATCCGCATATCGATCCAGCGAGCGTCGAAGAGTCGGTCCTTGAAGCGTACGAGACGCGCATCACGCAGTGGGCGGCGAAACTGCCGATCATCGTGGTCTGCGTGTGGATGGCGACGAACGGCAACGCCGACATTCTGCTGCGGATGCAGCGTCATCATCGCGAATTCGTGCACAGAGAAAGCGTGTTCTTCCGAGCCTCGTAGCAGTAGTCAAAGCAAAGGGGTCGGCCGAGAGGTCGGCCCCTTCGCATAGCGTACCTCCCCACCATGGCCACCACGTATGTCATCCTTTCATTCGAAGGCCCCGACGTCTATAGCAGAGCCGGTGGCCTCGGCGTGCGCGCAGCCGAGCTTTCGCAGGCGCTGGCCGCGCGTGGAAATGAGACGCATCTCTACTTCGTCGGCGATCCATCGCTGCCGGCAGTGGAAAAGCCGCAGGCCAACCTGACGTGGCACCGATGGTGCCAGTGGGTTTCCCACTATCATCCCGGCGGCGTCTACGATGGCGAGTGGGGCAAGGTCGAAGACTATCGTCGCAGCCTGCCGTTGCACATCTTACACGCGCATCTCAAACCAGGCTACATGCGAGGCGATAGTCTGGTGGTGCTCGCCGAGGAGTGGCAGACGACGGAAGCATGCATCACGTTGCGCAGTCTCGCCGATCGCGACGGCAGCGGCGGCGTGTTGGACATCTTGTGGAATGCCAACAACGTCTACGGATTCGATCGCATCGATTGGCCTTCTCTCGAGCGCGCCGCGACCATCACCACGGTCAGCCGTTGGATGAAACATATGATGGCGTCCGTCGGGTTAGAACCGCTCATCATTCCAAACGGCATCCCGGTGGCGCGGCTCGCGCTACGACCGGCTGCCGCGCATGTTCGCGAACTCAAAGCAGCCTTCGGCGGCGGCCTCAGCCTCGTGAAATTCGGCCGCTTCGATCGTGACAAGCGATGGTTGATGGCTATCGATGCCGTCGCAGAGCTCAAGAGGCTCGGACGCAAACCCAAACTTGTCATGCGCGCCGGCGTGGAACCGCACGGCGATGAGGTGCGGGCGCGCATTTACGCACTAGGTCTGTCATACGACGCGCTTCGCAGCGCGCCCGGCGGTCTTGCAAATTCGATCGCCGGTTCGCATAGTGACGTGATAGAGTTGCAGTTCTTCGTCTCCGACGAAGATCGCGACGCGCTGTACGCCGCGGCCGACGCGGTGCTTGCCAATAGCGGCCGCGAGCCGTTCGGTTTGGTCGGGCTTGAGGTGATGGCGGTCGGCGGCGTCGCCGTCACCGGCACGACCGGCGAAGACTACGCCGTGCCGTTCGACAACGCGCTGAGTGTGGACACCGACGATGGTGCGGAACTCGCAGCCTACCTCGCGAGGCTCCAGGACATGCCGGAGGCCGAGAAAAAGATACGGGCGAGAGGCATCGAGACGGCCGCGCGTTTCACATGGGACCACGCCATCGACATCCTCGAACGAAAGATCGAGTACGTGCGGCTGGCGCGATAGCGTGCCTGCCGCTCGTTTGCGAAAGGAATCGTAGTGGAACGAACTCTGCTTCTCGCCAAACCCGATGCGGTCCAGCGCGGCCTCGTCGGCGATATCATCGGCCGGTTCGAGCGCCGGGGCCTGCAATTCGTGGGTCTCAAGTTGATGGCCGTCTCAACGGCGCTTGCAAAAGAACATTATCGCGAACATGTCGGCAAACCGTTTTTCAAACCGCTGGTGCAATACATCACGAGCACGCCGGTGGTCGCGATGGTGGTCGAAGGGCCGAACGCGGTCGAGGTCTGCCGCGCCACAATCGGTGCGACCAACCCCGTTGCGGCGACGCCTGGCTCCATCCGCGGAGATTTCGCCATCCAAGTGGGCCGCAATCTCGTGCACGGTTCGGATAGCGTCAAGAGTGCCAAGCGCGAAGTGAAGCTATTCTTCAGGGCGTCGGAACTTGTCGCATACAAGCGCGCGGCGCAACGTTGGATCACGGAGTAGTGACATGGCCGATTTGACCGCTCCGGCGGTGGCGGAGATCCGCGGTCGCGAAGTGCTCGATTCTCGCGGCAACCCCACGGTTGCTGTGCGCGTGACCACGTCCGACGGCGTGATGGCTGAAGCGATGGTGCCATCGGGCGCCTCCACCGGAACGCACGAAGCCGTGGAATTGCGCGACGGCGACGCCAAGCGTTATCTCGGCAAAGGCGTGCTCAAGGCGGTCAAAAACGTCAACGGTCCGATCAACGATCGCTTGTGCGGCATGAACGTCACCGATCAGGGTGAGATCGATCGCGCGTTGATCGCGCTCGACGGCACGGCCAATAAGGGCAAACTCGGCGCCAACGCGATGCTCGGGGCGTCGCTGGCGTGCGCGCACGCCGCAGCGAGCAATCTCGGCCTGCCGTTGTATCGATACCTCGGGGGATCGCAGGCTTGCGTCATGCCGGTGCCGATGATGAACGTCATCAACGGCGGCAAACATGCCGAAGGCGCGCTCCAATTCCAAGAGTGCATGATCGTGCCGGTCGGCGCCAAATCGCTTGCCGAAGCAGTGCGCTACGGCTCCGAGGTGTTTCACCATCTCGGCAAGCTTCTGAAGAAGAAGGGCTTCTCGACGACGGTCGGCGACGAAGGCGGCTACGCACCACCGCTTACGCACATCAACGAAGCGATGGAACTGATCTGCAACGCGATCTCGGCCGCCGGCTATAAACCTGGTAAGGATGTGGCTATCGCGCTCGATCCGGCTGCGAGCGAGTTCAGCGAGAAGGGCGCCTATCTCGCGGTGCGCGGCAAGAAGCCGCTGTCGTCGGCGAAAATGATCGATCTCTACGAATCGCTCATACAAGATTTTCCCATCGTCAGCATCGAGGATGGCTTAGGTGAAGACGATTGGTCGGGTTGGAAAGAACTGACGACCCGGCTCGGCGATCGCGTGCAGCTCGTCGGCGACGATATTTTCGTCACCAATGTGAAGTTTTTGAAGCGCGGCATCGCCGAAGGCGTCGGCAATGCGATCTTGGTGAAGGTCAATCAGATCGGAACATTGTCGGAAACCATGGAGTGCGTGCGCACGGCTCAAGAGGCTGGCTTCCGGGCGGTCATTTCGCATCGTTCCGGCGAGACCGGCGATACGACCATCGCCGACATCGCGGTTGCGCTCAACGCTGGCCAGATCAAGACCGGGTCGTTGTCACGCAGCGACCGCGTCGAGAAATACAACCGGCTGATGGCCATCGAGCTCGCACTAGGCGCAACCGCCATTTACCCCGGCGCCTCCGCCTTCAAGAATGGTTGACGTCTAGAGCTCCCTGTGGGGCCGACCTTTATGGTCGGCCAGAGGGAATTAATTTGTATTGGGGCGTTCCCGTACTAGGGCAAGCATCGCTTGCCCCAAACTCAACACCAAGGTTCGCCGCCCACCTCATCGAAACACCGTCGGCACGGATGCGCCGCGATGTGGGCCTGTAGCTCAGTTGGTTAGAGCGGCCGGCTCATAACCGGTTGGTCGCAGGTTCAAGTCCTGCCGGGCCCAATGATCAATGCGCGCCCCCATCGTCTAGAGGCCTAGGACACCGCCCTTTCACGGCGGCGACGGGGATTCGAATTCCCCTGGGGGTAAAACCTCACTATACAAGAGGAAGAGCCGATTTAAAATATGCTTTCGGCTCTTCTCTCGTTTCGCATCACGTCGCGCATTCTTAGAGTGGATCGGGCGGATCAGCGGCGGCCCCGATCGGTAGACCATTTGGGTTACCGGGAACGGTGCCGACGGCCGCGCATGACGGATACGCGATCTCGCCACCGACGTTCAAGTCGGCGTCGGCGTAGAAGACGTCTTTTTCTTCCTTCTTGATGTCGATGGAGACCGGATCGGAGGCGCCAACGATGAGGCACGACACGCCCTTAGGAAACGATTGGTACGTGATCAAGGTGCCGGTGAAGGCGTCGGTTCCTTGGTCAACCTGGACGACTTCTTCGCCGTTTGCCGAACGAAGACCACCGGGGAATGCGGTTTTCGCGCCCGTCGAGGTGAACTTGCCGCAAGCGCCGAGCGGGCAGCTGCCGGTCCACAGAAGACCTTGGCGAGTACCGGAGTCAACGTCGTCGAAGTAGAGGGTACCATTTTTTTGGACGGTCACAGACACGCCCTGTAGGTCATTCACCATCTTGAAGTTTCCGACGAAAGTCCCGTTAAGATGCCACGTCGAGATCGAACCTCTCCCTCCACTGTCCGAGAAGATGTTGGATGCGATGACGGTTCCGTCTTTGGCAATCGTGACATCGGCCGGGAATTGACCACTTGGATCAGAGTACGTTTTGACCGGCGACGTCGCGCCTCGGCGGAACACCAATACGTCTTCGCCGCCCGTGTTGGCTACGTAGAGTTCGTGAGACGAACCTCTTATGAACATGCCCTGCGGGTTTACCAATCCTGCGGTGAGTTGGCCGCATGGGGTCTGCCCTGCGAAGTTGCCTTTATAGATGCTGATGACGCTGTTGTTGAAGTCTGAGATGTATTCGATGTTGCCTGTTGCGGGGCACGTATCGAAGGTTACGAAGTGATTGCCGGTGTGCATGTTGACTTTGAGCATGCCGAGCGGGCTCAAGGTGGCAGGAATGCGATCCATCAGTGAACGCTCGTGCTCCTGCGAGGTGGGCGGCTTCGGCGCAATCACAGATCCCTCGGCGCAGCCACTAATCAACGCTAACGCAGCCGCCGCGCCCAGCGCTTGGATTGGAGTGAGAATGCGCATTTTGGACTCTCCTATTGCCATAAAATTACTCGGAGTCGATCGGGGTCAAATCGGGAGGACGGTTGATGAGGCCTTTGATTGTCACGCTGCCGGTGGGAATCGGCTTGAACTTCCTTGGATTTTGTCCAAAATTGAAAAGTGAAAACAGGTCGTCCGTTTGCGAGTCCAGCCGGCCGAGCGACGGCAATCCGTAAACGTCTTCGATGAAATGCGGGATCGCCGAAAAGTCGCGCTGCTGGTGGTCAACCCAATTCGATTTTGCGAATGGGCCGATCGCCAGGAGAGGGACCCGCAAGCCGTACTCGTAGGGGTCGACCGGGTTACTGAGGGGATGACGATAGCCTACATGGTCGAACCAGCCCCCCCAATCGTCCCAGACGACGATGATCGAGCATTGGTTCCAGTATTGCGACGCGCCCAGCGCGTTGACGACAGACGCCACCCATGTAGGACCTCCGGTGTTGCCAGGGCCCGGATGGTCGGAGTTGCGACCGCTCGGCATGACGTAGCTTACGTGTGCCAGTTGGCCGTTTTGGATATCTGACAGAACGGTAGTTTCGGGAACGACGACGTTAGCTTTGTCGTTTTGGTATAACGACTGGATTGCGTAGGGCGCGTTCCCTATGCTGGCGAGATCTGACGTGTAGTACTTCCACGAGATGTGCGTGCTATCAAGCTCGTTGAAAATGGTCACCGGGTTAATGCACGGATAGATACGATGGCCCTCCCGGCCCGGAAACGCGGTATTCATATTGATCGACGTGTCCGATTTGCCCGCCGGCGCATCACATCCAGACGGATGACTTTTCCTCGCGATGTCGATATGGTGGCCGTCATTTTCCGAGATGTTGAATTGCGAGCCTGGTGATCCCGAGGTCGCCGCGATCAAGTACAGGTGCGCCGGAAAAGTCGGACCCTCATTGCTTTGAAGCACCTCATCGGCGAAGGCATATTGGGTGGCAAGCGCGGTATACTGCGTGATCTGCGCGGGATTGACGTACGAGAACGAAAAATCGGGTGGCGCCGTAGTGCCGCAATGCTCTAAGTCGAAGCCTTGCGTGACGTCTGCGACGAATCCTGAGTGCGAGTGATCGCAATCGAACGGTGCGCCTAGGTCTATCTTCGTCAGCGGCACGCGGTTATTATGCGAATCGATTCCGAAGTTTTGCGTGTCGACGCCCGGCTGCGTCTGGAAAAGATTGTCGACGGAACGGTTCTCCTGCACCATGACGATGACGTACGTTGGAAGTGTAATCGTCGCCTTGCGATGCACAACTTGGCTCGCGCCGTGAGGAAATGCACCGGGAGCCTGACTGCCGCCGCATCCTGTTGCAAGTGCGACGACCGCGCACAGCGACATCGCGAATCGGGTTGTTTTACGCATGTCGTATGCCTCCATGTGACAAGCACGATCGATGCTGACCGGATGATAACCTCGCCCGATTCGATGCGGGTATCGCGGTCGCCTATCATGCTTCAAGCGAGAGCGATACGGACATGCCGGGCCGTAAGCGAGCTACAAATGAATAGACGGATCGTGGCTCGACGGTTGCGGCGAAGCGATTATTCGCTCGAACTCTGCTGGTCGCACTGCGTTCCACGTATCCGAACCGATCTGATAATTTGAACCATCGAAATCCACCGGTTCCCGCGGGAATATCCGGTCGTAAATCGCCTACCGACCGCTCGAACAAACTGCAACTCTCGCCGCGCGTTCCGATCTGGCTTACTTCGCGGGCGGGCCGAGCGATTTACTGTCGCTCGGCGGCGAAGGCGCCGCAGATACCGGCAAGCTCTCTCCTAGATTTCAAGGTTATCTACGATCGGGAGAGTCGAAATGCTTTTTGCTGCTGGGCCGGACAAAAAACTGTGGATCGTCGGCGACGTGTTGCAAGAATTCGATCCAATCGTCGAAGCTACCGATAAGGAAATGCGGATGACCCATACTTACGAGGATCGCGTCCGCGTTCGTGAGTGAACAAAATGTCTGGCGTTAGGGTTCGCTTTGTTTTGGTCTTGAGCGCTCAAATAGAAATGGGACTCGCAGCGCGAAGCCGGGCAATGCCGCATGCGTTAAAACGTCGACAGCGACGAAGTTCTTACGTCCGCGGGGGTCGCGTGCCGTTACCATTTCGTCCTTTGTGTCGACGACGAATATTACGCTTGTTCCGGTTGCCAAATATACACGGATCTTTTCTTCGACATCCCGCTGAAGATCACGCGGTGACAGCACTTCAACAACTACGTCTGGTGCGAGATGCGGGATGTCCGCCGCCTTTTCGTTTTCGAACGGCACGCGATCGTACGAGAGGTAAGCGACGTCCGGGACGAGCGGCCTGCGCGCTTCGCCTGGCGGAGCGATGCGAAATTCCCATTCCGTTCCAACCTCACCGCTGCCGCGTTCGCGCGCCCATGCGTCCAACGCGCCATAGAATCGCCCTTGCGCCATCGCATGCTTTCGCTGGGGACTCACCTTTTGGAGAGCCCTGCCGTTGACCCACTCCAGCGCCGGCTTTGCTTCCGGCAAAACAATTTCTCGGATGAATGCCATTTCGCGCGGATTATAGCACGCGACGACTCGCGAGGTCTACGATGGTGAGCCGCAGGCTAGGGTCGCGCCGAGTTATCCGAGAAGCTTAGACATCGCGGGCGAATAGCTCAGTTGGTAGAGCACCGCCCTTACAAGGCGGCTGTCGGGGGTTCGAGCCCCTCTTCGCCCACCATGAGCTCGCGAGAAAAATGGGCAAGCGATGCTTGCCCTAGTACAGAGATCGTAAAGAATGGGCAAGCGATGCTTGCCCTCCTACAAAGTTCAATATCAATATCAATAAAAAAAATTAGGGCAAGCGATGCTTGCCCTAGTACGGGAACCCTATTCCCAGCTAGCTGATCACGTGCCAGTCGAGGATCACGCCCTGCTGGCCGTCGGCGTAGGTGATGATGCCATCGCCGTATTCATCAACCGTGAAGGTTGCAAGAACTGTGCCGCCGGCATTTGTGATCGTGCCGTTGACGCTGACCGTAGGCGGCGTACCGGTGCTCGAGAGAACGGCACTCCCGCCATTGATGAGCGAGATATTCAAGCTCATCGCAACCAAGTCACCATTGCCGTCGAATTCGATCGATCCGGTGGCTGTGCGATTGCCGAGCACGGTGCCGCCGGTGACGGTGAACGGAGGCGAACTCGAAAGCGTGATGCTGCCGAGCGGACCTTTCGAAATCGTCTCCAAGCGAGAACCGGCAAACGTCACATCACCAAGGCCGTCTACGGTCGCGGTCACGTTTTGCGACTCACCCTGACCACCGAACGATTCGTTGATCGACGGCGAGCCGTCGTTGTATACCCGGCCGCCATTGCCGGCCACGTTGAACACAGTTTGGCTCTGCGGCGAGACGGTGATCTGATTGCCGCGCTGCGATTCCGGTGACGTCGACGAGCCGACGAAGAAGTCGCTCGTGATGACCGCTGAGAAGTTGCCGGGCGCGCCGGTCACGGCGAATTCGGTCTTGCGCTGTCCGAGCTGCAGGTCGGCGTGGTTGAACCATTTGGACGTGCGATTGATGGTCTCGTTCGAAGGGTCGGCCTGAATGACATCGGCGACGACATCCTTGGCCAACTGCGCGCACGCTTGATCATAGAAGAACTTCGTCTCGTAGATGGTCTCTGTCTGGCTGACGTGCGTGACGGTTCGCTCGATGCCGTTCTTGCAGCCGGCCGACGAAGGTCCGGCGTTACGCTTAGCCTGGTCGAGCGTCGTTCCCGCGGATCCGTCGAACAACGTGGAGGATAGACTGTCCTCTTGGACCGGATCCATGGCAGATTGCGCTTCGGCTTGCGTGGTGGATCGTGATTGGGTAAGGACGCCGCCGCCTGCGCCGGGCAGCGTGCCGGAAGCGCCGCCGCCGCCCGAGCCGCAGCCTGCTAAAAGAAGAGCGGCTGTGATAGCGCCTGCGAATTTAGTGCGCATGATATGGAGATATCCTCTCAATTCGGAATGCCGCGCTAATGCGCGGCCACTGCATGGATATTAGTATGCGCTCGAAGCCACGGCGGCGCATGAACAAGCGATGAACCGGAGGTGAGGTTTCTTAGAGAACGTTTAGCCGATGCGGCCGGCGTTCGCCGCGGCGATGCGCGCGCGCATCTCCATATGCTGATCGACCGCGAGTTCGACGCGAAGATTCGCGCGATACAACGCTCGCCGTATGTCGACGGTCACAAACGGATGTTCTACGTCGCGCGGCGTGAATGCCGAACACGTAGAGTCGGCGAACACTCGCATTTGCTTGAACGCGCAGAGGTACGAAGCGCCGGACGGGCGAGAATGCACGCACGCGGCGCACGAATCGTTGAACCTGGAAAACGTCAACTCGCCGCGGTCGTACGCCCCATCGATGTCTTCGGCTGCCTCGCTCATGCGTCTCTCATCCATCGATCGAGCGGGCGCAGCTCGGCAGTCGCGCGCGCGATGAGCGCCTCTCGGGAGTAGCCGTCGGCCGGACATGCGGCCACGCCGGCGCTCCAAGCGGCAAGACCTTTTGCCTTGCGCGGGCGAGCGGGGAGACCAGGCACACCCGCGGCCAAGATCCTTGCGGCGCGACGCGCTGCGATCATCGCCCCTTCCACGTCGGCCTCGGGAAGCAGCACGACGAAGTCATCGTTCTTATATGCGATCGCATCGCCTCGTCGCGCACCGCTTCGCAGGGCGGCGATCGCCGCGCGCGTCGCCGAATCGGAAGTGCCATCTGCGGAGCGTTCCGTGAGCCCGCCTAAGTGCATCAGCACGAGTCCAAATCCGAGTCCGCTCGCGCGCGCCCATCCAACCTCGTCGCTCAGCATGGCCATCATATCCAATGCCGCCGGCGTGCCGCCGATCGCGGCGAGACGCTCGCGCTGTACATTCGCAAGCGTCTTCACGCGCCGCGTCGCGCGGAGCTGATCGTCGCTTGCAACCGACAGCGGTCCTTCGATTGATCGCGTCGCGGTGTCATCCGTCGCGCGAGCTGGCCCACGGTCGGTGAGCCAATCAATAGGCAGCGAGCCGCGCTCATACTCGCTCCGCTCAATGATCGCGAAGTGGGCCGGGATACCGTCCGGTCTTGCAGCGCCATCGTCGAGTACGAGCGCCACTCGCTTCGTTGCGAGAACGATGGCCGCAGCGTCCGCAACGGCACGCTCGCTCTGTCCTATCGGCACGATGCACGCGTCGAATCCGTATGTGCCTGAGGCAGCGGCCCGCAACGCCGCGTACCGCGAAGAATGGTGCACGGTGAAGCCCGCCGCGGCAATCGACTGCGCGGCCGCAACGCACGCGCCGCACGGCGGCGCCCCGTTGCAAGCCGTACATGTGACGTTGACGGTCATCCGTAGAGAGGCGCATTACGCCTCGCCTTCGAACGTCGTGGTACGCGGGAATTGGACCGGTGCAAGGCAATCACGGGGCGGTTTTCGACGATTTCGCTGTTGCCTCTTGCCCCTAATCGATGAGGGTCGCTTTGACCAGGGGATCCGCCTTCGCCTTCGTCTCGATGTGGCTAGCCTGCGCATCTCTACATTCCAATGCGATTGCTGCCCCATTGCCGTCGCCCGCTCCCAGCGGCATGCGCGACTTGGCGGCCGACGTCACCGCGGCGAAGTTCCTCATGGATTCGGGAAAGTCGACGCTCGCGGTCGCTCTGCTCGCGCCCGATCATCAGACCGACCCGTCCAATCGCGATGTCACGGTGGCGCTCGCGCAAGCGTATTCGTTTATCGGCAAGCAAGGACCGGCCATCGAGCTACTGGATGCGGTGCTCGCGAAGGATCCAACCGACGGCGAAGCGCGAGTGATTCTCGGGAGAGCGTACGCGTACAACCACGACTACGCAGGCGCCGAATCGCAGTTCGCCGCGGAGCTGAAGATGGATCCCGACGATTCCGACGCGCAGATCGGCCTCGGCGACACGTACACATTCGAGTCCAAGTATCCCGACGCTGAGAAGCTCTACCGGCTCGTGCTTGCAAAAGATCCCAAGAACAGCGATGCGCTGGTTGGGTTGGCGGCCGTCGAGTCGTACACCAATCGCTTGGGCGCCGCTCGCTCCGACTACGACAAAGTGCTGATCGCTCAGCCGGCCAATGTCGACGCGCTCGTCGGTCTCGCCAATGTCGCGTATTGGCAAGGCGATCTCACCACCGCGCGCGCCATCGCCAAGCACGCCGTCACGTTGGCGCCGGATGACGGCGATGTCCGCGATCTCTTGCGGGAGATAAACGTGCGCGTGTCACCGCTCGCCGATTTCACGAGCGTCACCACCACCGGCAGCGACGGCCTGCAGACCGATCGCCAGTTCATCCAACGTTTTTACCCGAACCCCTCCACATATTTCGGCCTCTACACGGCGCGCTATGAGATCGGCGGCAACGGAACGTCGACTACCGCCGGCCGCCTTGGAATAGTTGCAGGCTATTCACCGAACGCGGCGGCGAGCTACGATCTTCGCGCATACTCTTCGAAGTTCACCGGTCAGGCGGCCACCACCGATGTCGCGCTCAGCTTCTCCGGCACGCGCGGATACAACGACTACAGCGCCAGCTTCGTAAGGGGCGGCGTGGACGGAAGCATTCAGGCGAACGGCGGAGTGCCGGTGGTCAACGGCCAGTCCGCGATCATAAGGTTGACGACGCTTGCATTCAACGCCGATCACCGCTTCGGCAATACGATGGCCGGCTTCGGCCTGGCGCACGCGTCCTACAACGACGGCAATTCATACTACGAGTGGACGCTTGACGTGAACAGGACCATGCAGCTCAACTCCGTCGCGTCGGTGGTCGCAGACGTGAACCTTCGCAATGCGGGTTTCGCGCAGACCTGGTCCTACTGGACCACAAACCCGAACCCGCCGTTCAACATCGTCAGTCACTCCCACGGATACTTCGATTACTTGGGCCAGCACGATCTATCCTACGGGCTCACGATTTCACAACAGTTCAACGATCAATTCAGCGGCGGCGTACAAGTCACGTCCGGCGGCGAGAACACGCGCACATTTTACGGCTTGGCCGGGCCCACGTCTACATTTCAGTTCGAACCATATCTCTCGCTTAGCAAGTCTCGGATGACATTCTCCGTCGACGAGACGACCGTTCGTTATTCCGGAAGCAGGAGCAACCTCGTCATTCCATACTCCGCGAACACGTTGCAGCTCAACTTCGCGGTACGGATCTGAGGCGCGAAATCAATAGGTATACGTCACTCGCCGTAACCTTCTTCTTAACCACCCTGACTCCAGCCGCCATCGCAGCCTCCGCGGCGCCGGATCCGCGGGCCATCGCATCGCTTGCGATGGATCCAACAGAATCGGCGTTCGGCGATCGTCACATCGCCGCGACGATGGGTCTGCCGCTGTTCGTCACGCACGACCCGACCGTCGCACTCCGCCAACCCATGGTCATACTTTCCGGAGCGTTGAGCGGGGACGAGATGTCACCCGCGATCCAGGCGCGCATGCACGCGTATGTGGAGGCCGGCGGCACGCTGGTCATCAACGACCCGGAGTCCACCGGCGCGCAGCAGCTCGCCGGAATCAAACCCACCGTCGCGTCGCAAAAACGCTACCAAATGAAATTCGACGTGGCGTCGGGCGATCCGGGCTTCGCGCATCTTCGCGCGTGGCAATCTCAGACGATCGTCATAGGCAATCCGAAAGAGAATTCGGCGGACGTCACGCAAAGTCTCACTCCCGTGCCGGGATCCGGGGCTCGCGTCATCGCGAAGTTCGACGACGGGACCGGGGCCATCACCGTGCACGATATCGGACGCGGCCGCGTGTATGCATGGGGCGCATCGTTGTTCGATCTCGTGGTGGTGCCGCAAAACAATCACGACCCGGATAGCGAGCGCTGGTATGACAACCATTTCGAACCGAGCGCGGACTCTCCGCAATTCGTGATCCGCGATTGGTACATGACTTACGTGCGCGGCGCCATCGCCTTAGATCCGGCGCCCGACGGCAAGACCGGCTCGCTCATCTTCACGCACGACGTCGACTACTCGCTGTCGATCATCAACATGTTGGCATATGCGCGCGCCGAGCATGCGCACGGGTTCTACGGTACGTTTTTCATCGAGACCAAAAACGTGAACGATCAAGCGGACTCCGCGTTCTTCGACGCTACCGGCAAGAAGAACACCGTGGAGGTTGCCAAGCTGGGCGGTGAGATCGCGAGCCATACCGTCGCGCACGCCCGCGACTGGCGGACGTTCGCCTACGGCACCGGCCTCGAGACGCCGGCGAACTATCACCCCAAGGTCGTGGCCGGCGGCAAGGACGTCGTGGTGGGCAAGACGATCGGGGCAACGATGCTTGGCGAAATGATCGTGAGCAAGGTCATGCTCGAAGCCGCGGTGCCCGGGATTCACGTCGATGCGTTCCGCTCCGGCTACCTCTATATCAATCCGCGCCAATTCGAGGGGCTGATGCAGACGGGCTACCGGTATGACTCGTCATTCACGGCCAACGACGTCCTCAGCGGATTTCCGTTTCGCGAGATGGACGACCGGTCGTACACCAAGGAATCGACGATAACCGAGTTCCCGATCCTTATCACCGATGCGCACCTTCCGATGCTCCCGCTCGTGCCGGCTTTCGAGCAGGTGCTCGACGACGAGTCGGTTTTCCACGGCGTCTGCTTGGTGCTCATACATCCCGACGTTGTGGCAGACAAACTCCCCACGGAATTGGCGCTCTACGCGTACGTCAAGAATCGATTTTGGGTCGGCGGCGTCGACGCATTCGGGCAGTTCTGGCTGCGGCGCGCCAGAGTGGCGCTCGCAACCAGCTTCGCCGGCGACACGGAAACCGTGCGCGTCACTTCGCCCGACGGCATGACCGGCCTCACGCTGGACATGAAAAACGCGATGCGAGTGAGCCAGGCTCAGGGAACCACCGCGGTGACCACCGATGCTGGCCGGTCGGTCATCCTCGGCACGCTCGTCCCGGGACAAACAGCGGTCATCGTGCTCGAGCCGCTGAAACAAGCTGGAGAAGCTCCCAGTAGCACCAACAGCCGGCCAGCTCCGGCACCATCCGCCCATGTGGGAATGTACCTATGACAATGCAATTCACGCCCGACGCCACGATCGCCATCAACGACTATGTCGATAAGGTCCGAGCGGCACTGCCGCTCGCGCCGTCGGCACGCATGGCAGCGGCCGACAAGCTCCATCAAGACATAGTGGCCGCGTGTTCGGCCGCCGCAGCCGCAGCCGGCAAACAGAGCATCGATCCTGAGATCGTGCGCGTTCATCTCGCCACGCTCGGCACGCCGGAGTTCTGCGCGCATGCGCTCGCCTCAGGCTCGGCAAACGGTTCGACGTGGCAGTGGCCCGGCGACCGCGTTGCCGACGCCTTTCGCAAGGGACGCATCAACGAGCACGTCGATGACATCGCGAAGATGGCTGCGGAAAAGGGCGAGCACGTCGCGCGCATCTCGGTTGACGCCGCGGCAAGCGCGCTCGATATCGCGGCGGAAAAATTGCGCGAATTCGCCGAGATGCTCAAGAAGAACAGTTCGACCTGACATAAGCGCGGTTACAGGCAACGGTAGGCCCGAGCGCAAAGCCTCGGGCCTATGCGCATGTCCATGCTGCGGCGCGTTGCCGTAGCGCTCATCGCCCTAGGTCTCATCGCCTCGCTGCTGGTCGCATACGATCGCTGGCGCTACGAAGCGCAGAACAAGACCGTCGAAGTCACGATGGATCAACAGGATCTTAGCGACTTCGCGCACGCCTACGGCTACGACCTGGACGAGCTCTTGCGCGAGATGCGCCGCGCCGGTCTCACGTCCGTTGCGGTGTACGAAGAATTGGGTCAGCGGATCAACGACGGCGGCCGGGCTTTCGTGCAGTCCGGCGAGCAGATCGTCAACGCCGCGCGCGACTCGACGTTGGTGGATCCGCTTCTCGCGAACATGGTGCGCGAGCGGACGATCGATCCGGCAAGCGTCTACATATTGGTGTACGATCCGGCGACCCTCACCCGCTATCTCACCGCGTTCAAGACCCAGTTCGAACCGTCGACCGTGCACATTTTGCGGACGCGCATGCCCGCGTTGATCGCCGTGAAGACGCAAATCGACTTCTTCAATTCAGTCGGGCTCGGCATTCCGCAAGATTTCGCGGATCGCGTTCGCCATCTGGGCCTGCTCGTGGATCCGAGGGTGCAGAACAACGAGCGCCTCGGACCACCCCAGATCGACAGCATCTTCGATCAGATCTTGCAGGGCGGTGAGATCGGCACGGTCATCTACTTCGGCCAGCGCAACGAAGTGCTCGGCTATCCGTTCCAACTCGACGCGACGGCAGACGCGCTCAGGCGCACGCATGTCAACTTCGGCGACGTCGAGGCCTACTCCGACGATCAAATCCAAAAAGGCACGCAATCGCTCGGCACCGACGTGCCGAGCCAGACCGTCCGCGTGCAAGCCATCGCGCAACCGCTGCTGCAGAAGATGCAGCTCGATGACGTCGTCGCGACCTACGTCCTCGGTGTCCGCGAGCGCAACATCCGCGTGATCTATCTTCGCACGTTTCCGCATGTCATTCAGACGCCCGGTCCGGACAGTGGGCAGACGACGCTTTCGGCCGAGCAGACGAATCTCGTGATGCTTCGCGAATTGCGCGATCGTCTCGAAGCGAACGGATTCCACGAAGGGCGCGCCGAGGGCTTCGTCGATTTCAAAGGCGGCAAACTTCCGGTGCTATGGTTTTTGGTGCTTCTCGGCGCTGCCGCCGCGTTCGTATTGTTTCTCGATCTGTTCGGCTGGACTCGAAATTGGTTGCCTTGGGCATTGTACGCGTTGACGGCCGTGGCGTACTGGGGAGCGTTCGCCGTCCATCACGACGAGTTCGTGCGCAAAGCAGGTGCGCTGGGTGCCGCGTTGACCTTTGCGGTGCTCGCCGGGACCACGCTCGCCCGCTGGTTCGCTCGCCCCGACGACGACGATCTTAGTACTCAGGCGGATTTGAGTACTAGGGCGGATTTGAGTACTAGGGCGAGCATCGCTCGCCCCGACGATTTGAGTACCAGGGCGAGCATCGCTCGCCCCGACGATTTGAGTACTAGGGCGAGCATCGCTCGCCCACTCGCGCGCACTCTCGCCGACGGCGGCATCGCACTCGTGACCAGTGTGGCCGTCGCGTGCATCGGCGCGGCATACGTCACCGCGCTGCTCGCGCAAGCGACGTTCATGCTCGAGATCAACCAGTTCGCAGGCGTCAAGACACTGCTCGTGGTGCCGCCGCTCGCACTACTCTTGCTCTACGCCTTCACCACGATGTTCGGCGCGCGCATCAAAGCGGGAGAGGCCGTGATCGCGCCGGTCAAAGCGTGGCAACTGGCCGCGCTGTTCGTGCTCGCAGTCGCCGCGGTGCTGCTCGTGATGCGATCCGGCAACCAACCCGACATCGGTGTCTCTGGTTTCGAGACGCAACTGCGAGGACTTCTCGCGCAATTACTCGGCGCGCGGCCGCGCTTCAAGGAATTCGCGATCGGCTATCCGCTGATCGTCTTGCTCCCGGCGCTCACGGGCCAAGCGCGCCGCCTGATCGGCTGGCTCATCGTTCTGTGCGCCGGCATCGGCTTGGCCGATGTGCTCGACACGTTTTCGCACATCCACACGCCGCTGCACGTCGGTCTGCTCCGAACGCTCAACGGCGTGGTCCTCGGTTTCGTCATCGGCGCGATCTTGCAGATAATCTATCGCCGCATCGCCATGCGAAGCTCCACCGCCGCGCCAGCGGCGAGATGAAAAGCCGTCCGGCCCGACTGCTCCTCTCGGGCTATTGGGGCTTCGGCAATTTCGGCGATGAAGCAATACTTCGCGTCATGGTCGACGAGTGGCGCCGACGGCGGCCCGACGATACGCTCACGGTACTATCTGCGGTTCCGCAAGCGACAACGATTGAATACGGCGTGCCGGCGTTGCCTCGCGCTGATTGGCGGGTAGTATCGGGCGCGATACGCTCATCGGATGTGGTCGTGAGCGGCGGCGGCGGTCTGCTTCAAACGGCGACGAGTTTGCGCAGCCTGATGTACTACGTGGGCGTCATCCGCGAAGCGCAGACCGCGAACCGCGCGGCCGCGATATTCGCGCAGGGTATCGGTCCGCTCGACTTCATCGGCAAACAAATCGTTCGCCGGACCTGCTTCGATGTCAAATTGGCGTGCGTCCGCGACGAATCCAGCGCGACGCTCCTTCGTTCGATCCTGCCGAGGGTGACCGTTCGGCTAACCGCCGATCCGGTATTTCTGGCCAAGCCGGTTCCGTCGATCGCGAGCGAGGCGATGCTGGCTCGCGAAGGACTGCGCGATCTACGCGGCGAGCTGGTGGCGGTGGTCGTACGGCACGCGTCGTTTTTCGACCGGATCGTTCCGCAGATCGCGGCCCTCGTCGACCGCTTGTCGATGCGGCACGGCGCGCAAGTCGTGCTCCTGCCGCTGCAGGTGCCCGACGATGCCGACGCCGCCACGCAGGTCATCCGACGCTGCAAGAGCGCGCCGGTCCTGATGTCGGGCGGATACGATCTGCCGGAGATGGCGGCGATCCTCGGTCGTTGCGCCGCCGTCGTTTCCATGCGCCTGCACGCGCTGATCGTGGCCGCCACACTGGGCGTGCCGTTCATCGCCCTGCCGTACGATCCGAAAGTCGTGGCGTTGACGCAGAATCTCGATTATCCGCAACCGGCGCTTCTGCCGGGTTCGAAGGTGGATGAACTGGTCGACGATTTCTGGCAACATCGCGCCCGTCTTTCCGCGCAGCTTTTGGCGGCCGTGCCGCCGCTCGCGACGCGCGCGCTGTTGGCATTCGATTGGCTCGAAGAGCTCGTGGAGCGCGTCACCGCAGTTTCTTCCTAACCTGTAATAGGGCGAGTATCGCTCGCCCTAAGAAATGGGCAAGCGATGCTTGCCCTCCTACAAAAATGGGCAAGCGATGCTTGCCCTAGTACAGTCGCCCTCCAACATAAGTCGCGCGTAGCGGAAACCCCCGTGGTGAAATGGAAAAGACGGGTCATGCGACTGCGTTGGACCTGGCGTCTCGGCAGCATCGCCGGCATCGATGTCGGCGTACATCCCAGTTGGCTGCTGGTGTTCGCCCTCTTCGCGTATGTGGCCGCCGAACGCTCGTCGCTGCTGGGTTTCGACTTGCCCCTGACGCAGCGCATCGCACTAGGTTTGGCCGTGAGTCTCGTGCTCTTCGCGAGTGTCATCGTGCACGAGTTTTCGCACGCGTTCGTGGCGCGGCGCCAAGGCATTCCGATCGGCAACATCACGCTCTTCCTCTTCGGCGGTGTCGCCACGATTCTACGCGAGCCGGGCACGCCGATGGACGAGGTCCGAATGGCCGGGGCCGGCCCGCTCGCGAGCGTGGGCTTGGCGGTATTCTTCGGAATCGTCTGGCTGCTGTGCACCGCGGCAGGATTCGTTTGGGGCACGGCCTTTGCGGCGCTGCTGGCGCTCTCCAATTGCATGCTGGCCATCTTCAATATGCTGCCGGCTTTTCCGAGCGACGGCGGACGCATCTTGCGCGCCTTGCTATGGAAGGCGACCGGGAGTCAGGCGCGCGGCACCGGCATCGCCGCGATGGTAAGCGCGTGCATCGCAGGCCTGCTGATGCTGGCTGGTCTGTTCTATGCGATCACCGAATACCGCCTCGATCCCGATTGGTCGTTCTTTCTGTGGCCGGTCATCATCGGCGGATTCCTCTTGCAGGCGGCGCTGGCGAGCGCGCGTCAGGCGCGCATCAACCTCGCGCTCGAGCGCATGCCGATCACCGATTGCTTCGCGCACAAGCTCATCTCGGTGCCGGCCGACACTTCCGTCGCGTCATTCGTGTCGCAACTAGCCGTGGGCGATCCGTCCGCCGGCTACGCCGTGGTGAATGACGGCAAGTTCGTCGGACTGCTTGCAGTGCGCGACACGGGCGGCGTGCCGCATAACCTCTGGGAGCACACGCCGGTGAGCGCTGTCATGACGCCGTCGCACCGTGTGCCGGGCTTGGCTGCCGACGTCGCCGCGTGCGAGGGGCTCGCGCAGTTGGAGCTGCACGCGGTTCGCGAGCTGCCGGTGTTCGACAACGGCGCGCTGACGGGCGTCATCACGCACGACACGATCTTCGCAGCGCTGCGCGCGAAGGAAAGGATCTAGGCATCGTGACTAAGGCGCCCGGCGCGGGCCGGGTTTTTCCGGCTATGCCCGACCAGCCCGATTCGCCAAAGCGGGAACTGGCGATTCTCGAGTTTTGGAAGCGCGAGAATATTTTCGCGCGCTCGCTCGAGCAGACGAAGGACGGCGAACGCTATTCTTTCTTCGAAGGCCCGCCCACCGCCAATGGCAAGCCCGGCGTGCATCACGTCCTCGCGCGCTCATTTAAGGATTTGTTCCCGCGCTTTTGGACCATGCGGGGCAAACGCGTTCTGCGGAAAGCCGGCTGGGATACGCACGGCCTTCCGGTCGAGCATGAGGTAGAACGCAAGCTCGGCATCTTGGACAAGAGCCGCATCGTGACCGAGGTCGGCATCGAGAAATTCACCCAGTTGTGCCGCGACAGCGTGCATCAGTACGTCGGCGACTGGAATCGCATGACCGAACGCATGGGCTACTGGGTTGATCTCGACGATGCGTACTTCACGCTCACCAACGACTACATCGAAAGCGTCTGGTCGTTGCTCAAGCAGCTATGGGATAAGAGCCTGATCCAACAGGATTACAAGTCCGTGCCTTACGATCCGCGCATCGGCGCCACGCTATCCGATCACGAAGTGGCGCAAGGCTATCGGGAAGTCGACGACCCGTCGGTGTTCGTGCGCTTCCGTTTGAAAGACGATCCGAAGACCTCGTTTCTCGCCTGGACCACCACACCATGGACGTTGCCCGCCAACATGGCGCTGGCCGTCCATCCCGCCGTCACCTACTGCACCGTCGCGCGCGACGGGGAACGGCTCATCGTGGCGGAGCCGTTGCTGGCCAAGGTTTTCCGCGACGAGGAAGTGACCGTGGAGCGGCGTACGCTCGGCGCCGAATTCGCGGGCACGCGCTACCTGCCGTTGTACGAATATTGCCGCGACGAGCGCGACCGCTACTACGTGGTGGCCGAGGACTTCGTGACCACAGAAGACGGCACGGGCGTTGTGCATATCGCGCCCGCGTACGGTCCCGAAGACCTCGTCATCGGCAAGGCGCGAGATCTTCCTATCTACTATAGCGTGGATCTCACCGGGCACGTGGTGGCCGACGTCACCATCGCCGCCGGCTTGTTCTTCAAAGACGCCGATAAGCCGATCTCTGCCGACCTCAAAGCGCGGGGCCTGATGTTCCGGCAGGAGACCTATCGCCACACGTACCCGTTCGGCTGGCGCACGGGCGACCCGCTGCTCTACATCGCAAAGACCGCGTGGTTCATCCGCACGACCGTGTTCAAGCAGCAATTGCTCGATCTCAACGATCAAATCAATTGGGTGCCGGAGAACGTCAAGTACGGCCGCTTCGGCAATTGGCTGGAGAACAACGTCGACTGGGCGCTCTCGCGCGAGCGTTTCTGGGGCACTCCTTTGCCGATATGGACCGACGGCGAGAACTACGTCTGCGTCGGTTCGATCTCCGAGCTCTCAAAACTGGCGGGTCGCGATCTCAGCGCCATGGACTTGCATCGCCCCACGATCGACGCCGTGACGTTCACCATCGACGGCCGCGATTACACCCGCGTGCCGGAAGTGATCGACGCGTGGTTCGATTCGGGTTCGATGCCCTACGCGCAGTGGCATTATCCGTTCGAGCACCGCAAGGAATTCGAAGAGAGTTTTCCCGCCGACTACATCTGCGAGGCGGTCGATCAAACGCGCGGGTGGTTCTATTCGTTGCACGCGATCGCGACGATGCTGTTCGACTCGCCGGCTTTCAAGAACGTGATATGCCTCGGCCATGTCGTCGATGAGAACGGCGAGAAGATGAGCAAGAGCAAGGGGAACATCCTCGACCCTTACTCCATCTTCGACACGCTCGGCGCCGACGCGCTGCGCTGGTATTTCTTCACCGGCAGCGCGCCGGGCGCGGTCAAACGCGTCTCGCCCGCATTGGTCGCCGACGGCGCGCGCGGCTTCATCAACACGTTGTGGAACACCGCCAAGTTTTTCACGATGTATGCCAACGCCGAAACCGTGGGCGTTCCCGAAGATGTGCCGCTCGCGCAACGGTCGGACATGGATCGCTGGGTGCTTTCAAGCCTGAGCTCCACGATCAAGAACGTGACGTCGCTGCTGGAGCAATACAACGCGCAAGCGGCCGGACGAGAGATCGACGCATTTGTGGACGGGCTCTCGAATTGGTACGTCCGCCTTTCGCGCGACCGCTTCTGGGGCTCGACCGAAAGCCCGGATGCGAAAGCGGCGTTCCGCACACTGTATGAATGTCTCAGCGGCGTCACCACGCTTTTGGCGCCATTCATGCCGTTTCTCGCGGAGTCGCTCTACGCGCATCTCGTCGCGCCCATGGATCCCGCGGCGCCGGCAAGCGTGCACCTCGCGTCGTGGCCGAAATCCGGAGCGATCGACGATGAGATCGTCGCGCAAATGGACATCGTCCGGCGAGCAGTCGAACTTGGCCGTCAGGCGCGGGCCTCGTCGAAGATCAAGATGCGCCAACCGCTGAGCAGCGCTTATATCAGAGCCAGCTCGCAGTACAGCGATGCGGCGCTGCACCGCTTCCGCTCGCTGGTTCTGGACGAACTCAACGTCAAGGACGTGCAAGTGGTCGGCATCGACGCGTCGTTCATCGAGTACGCGCTTCGGCCAAATCTGCCGCGCCTCGGCCCGCGCTTCGGCAAGGATCTTGGAGTCCTGCGAAAAGCCATCGCAGCGGCCGATCCGCGTGCCGTCGCGGTGGCAGCGGCGGGCGGCAAGACCTTTGAGGTCTCCACCGATGGCAAGACATTTACGCTCGAACCCGACGATGTGCTCGTGGACAGCAAGTCCGCGCAAGGCTTCGCATTCGCGGAAAGCGATGGCATGTTAGTCGCGCTGGACACCCGTCTCGACGAAGCCCTCGAACTCGAGGGCTGGGCTCGCGAAATCGTGCGCGCCGTTCAAGACGCGCGTAAAGCCGCCGGTCTGGACGTCAGCGATCGCATCGCGTTGAGCGTCGTCGCAGAAGGCGAAGCGCATTCAGCGGCCACGGAATGGAAAGACTACATCAAACAGCAGACGCTCGCCACATCCTGGACGTTGTCGCGCGGCGATTTCGCGGTCACGGTCAGCCGCGCCTGACCACTGGATGACCTAGGGGTCATCTCGTACTAGGGCAAGCATCGCTTGCCCCGTCGAACCGTACTAGGGCAAGCATCGCTTGCCCCGTCGAACTGTACTAGGGCAAGCATCGCTTACCCGTTGCGGCGGCCATATTGTTTCTGGCCATGGTAGGCGCCGCCGTTGTCTTACTTTTCTATCCCGAAAAGTTTCAGGCGTGGACGAATGACTGGAATAGTCGTTATCCGTTTCCCGGACTGTTGCGCTCTGGATTTATGACAGCCTACTATCGCTTTATCGGATTTGTCCTTGCTTTAATGGTGGCACTCATAATTTATCTCCTAGTGCATCCGGCGTGAAATTAAGTGAACTCGGGGAGCGCACACATCCTCAGATAATCTTCGTTGCGCCCGGCGGCGTGATGGCAAACGGCGCGTGATCTCCCCAGCCCAATCCCGGTAACTCATCAAACCACGTCGATGCGACCGCCAAGTCAGGGCCCACCCAAAACACGTCGAGGTGATCCCTCGTCCGTCCGACGGCCGCGATCGAGGAGCGCGGGTGCGCTGCATTTGGCGGTGTTATGGGGAACGCCGCGTGATCGCCCCAGCTTGAGCCCGGAGCCATATCGTACCACGTGGATCCGATTGCGCCGTCGGGGCCGATCCAGAACACATCCATGTGTTGCTCGCTGCGCGCGACCGCGGTCAAGTCGGAGCCCGCGGCTGCCGCATTCGGTGCCGTGACGACAAACGCACCGTGATCCGGCCAGCTCGATTTCGGTGCGGCATCCCACCACGTCGAGCCGATCGAGCCGTCCGGACCGATCCAGAAAACGTCGAGATGAGACGGCGTCCGGCCGAGCGCGGTGACCGGCGACAGTGCCCGCGCAGCGCCCGGCTTCGTGATCGGGAACGCCGCGTGATCGCCCCAGCTTGAGCCCGGAGCCATATCCCACCACGTCGAACCGACAGCGCCGTCGGGGCCAATCCAAAAAACATCCATATGCATAGGCGAGCGTGCTACGACCGCAAGGCCGGAACCCGGCTGTGCTGCTTTGGGCGGCGTGATCGCAAATGGTTTATGGTCGCCCCAACTCGCGCCCGGTGCCGCATCCCACCACGTCGATCCGATCGCGCCGTCTTGTCCGAGCCAAAACACATCCAGATGGTTCGCTGTTCTGCCAACCGCGGCGACTCGCGTTCCCGGTTGCGCCGAACGAGGCGGCGCGATCGGGAATGGCGTGTGATCGCCCCAGCCCGAGCCCGGCATACCGTTCCACCAGGTCGACCAGACTGAACCGTCGGCATTGATCCAGAACACGTCAAGTTGATCCGGCATGCGCGCGACGCTCGTCACCGGCGCTCCCGCCGGCGCAGAAAGCGGTCCCGTCGCAAGGAAGGGTGGATGGTCGCCCCAACCGGCCTTCGGCGCTGAGTCCCACCACATCGATCCGATCGCGCCGGTCGGCGTTGTCCAAAAGACATCGAGATGATTGACGGTACGGGCGACACTAAACGATGCGGACGACGGTGCTTGTTCGCTCGGACGCTGCGCAACGTCGGGCGCCGAAATTGCGAACGGCGCGTGATCGCCCCAGTTCAATCCCGGAGCCGAATCGTAAAACGTCGATCCGACGGCGCCATCGGGCCCGATCCAAAACACGTCGAGATGATTCGGAGCGCGACCCACTGCGGCGATCGACGAGCCGGCCTGCGCGCCATTAGGCGGCGAGATCGCGAACGGCGCGTGATCGCCCCAATTCATGCCTGGAGCCGAATCGTACCACGTCGAAACGACGGCGCCGTCGGGCCCGATCCAAAACACGTCGGTATGATTCGAGACGCGCGACACGGCGCATAGGCTCGATGCTCTGCCCGCGAAACCGGGCGGTGAAATCGCAAATGGCGCATGATCGCCCCAACCCATGCCGGGCGCCATATCGAACCACGTGGATGCGATCGCGTTATCGGGTCCTATCCAAAAGACATCGAGATGATCCGGCGTGCGCGCCACCGCGGCGACGGCAGACCCCGCGCGCGCAGCGCCGGGGGGCGTGATCGCAAATGGCGCATGATCGCCCCAACTTGAGCCGGGAGCAGAATCGTACCACGTTGATCCGATCGCGCCGTCCCTTCCCACCCAAAAGACATCGAGATGTTTCGGATTGCGCGCGACGGCTATGAGACCCGATCCATCCTGCGCGGATCCGGGTGGCGCGATTTGGAATGCGGCGTGATCGCCCCAGTTCATGCCCGGAGCCGAATCGTAAAACGTCGATCCGATGCAGTTGTCGGGGCCGATCCAAAATACATCGAGATGATCGGTTGTCCGCGCGACCGCAGCGATCGCAGAACGCGGCTTGGCCGCGCCTGGGGGCGCGATCCAAAAGGGCTGGTGATCGCCCCAGCCCATCCCCGGTGCCTCATCCCACCACATCGTCCACACCGACCCATCGGCGTTCACCCAAAAAACATCCTGATGTCCTCTTGTCCGCGCGACCGCCGTCACCGGCGTGCCGGGGAGCGCAAAGCCGGGCGGAGTAATCGCAAATGGCTGATGATCGCCCCAATCCATACCCGCCGCATCATCCCGCCATGTCGACAAGATCGCACCGCTAGGAGAAGTCCAAAACACATCGAGGTGGGCAGGCGTCCGGGCTATTGCGCCGATCGATCCTTGGCCGAGACGGCGTTGCGTGTCGATGACCGACTCGGAGAAGCCTCCCACAGGACTGTGCGTGTCATATCGAAGCGCGAAGAATGAATAGATCGGGCGCGACGTGCTGAAGTTGTGCGTCACCGCGATCGGCTCGCCGGTATTGGAGATGTCGAGCGAAATGCGTCTGTCATCCTCGCCGGGCGAATTCGGGTCGCAGACGTACAACGTCAGATACTGTTGGCTGAGTTGATAGCCGTAGATCAACACCTGATGATTCTTGCCGAGATCGGTGGGCAGAAGCGACTTGATCAAGACAAGACCGAGCGGGCACGGCACGCCGCTGTCGATATCGGCTTGGATCTGCGGCCACGCTTCGTGAGCCATTATCCACGCGCGTCCATCGCCGATCGTTCCGTCGGTGATGTAGTTGTCGGAATCGGGATACACCGGGTCCATCTGCGTTTGGAAGTCGGCGGCGTCGGCGAGCACATTCCACCCGCCGCACACGCCCGGATCGCACGAGCCGAACAACGGTGAGTTAAAACTGTCGAACAGCCTGCGGACGATGTAGTCGTATACGGGGTCGCCAACGCCGGACGGTTTGGTTTGTGCAGGCCATAAGTTTGCAACGTAATAGTCGCGCGCGGCGAACGACATTCCGCCGCACATCCCGTTCGAGGCGTCGCCGATCTTGATACCGTTTCCCCACCACGTGAATGGGGGAAGCTCGATGTACGTATCTGCCTGACCTGGCCACGAATTCTCGAACGGAAAACCGTACAGGCTCGGAAGAAAACCGGGAACGACGACCGGCATGTCGGCTTGCAAGATGTAATCGGCTTCCGCGTTGTTGCCTTTCCCGCCCGAAAACGATAGACCAAACCCGGGTCCGATGGATTGCTGATAGCTGTTCAAACCAACGTATGGATTGTCCCAATGAATCGAAAGCGTTTGCCCGGTATTGCCGACCGCGTACGTCACGGTGCCTTCGGTGCCGGTCGCAACGCCATCGCTTTCCGACTGCCAGCCTACCGACGCGCCCGGCGCGATCGACGCCGGCGGATTCCATGACGGCGGCGTCCAGTCGCCGTGGTCAAGCGACGAGCCGGTCAAAGTCAGTGTGAATGAGGTTTTGTTGCGGAGCATGACGCGTGTTGATCGAGCTGGCATGATGATGACCCTTTCAATGAAAGTCTCACTGACAGCATCGTAGCGCGTGGGCGTGCGGCGCGCGTACGGCGTGCACGGCACCGACTCGTCGGTCCTTGAATATAGAAATGTAATAGGGCACGCATCGCGGGCCCATTTGGGTGAGCGTTGCTCACCCTAGTACGGGTTGCTCACCCTAGTACGAATTGCTCACCCTAGTACGGGTCGCTCACCCTACACCGGTCTTTAGGCTAAGGGCTCGAACAGCTCGCGGACGGCGGCAGTGACAGTTTCAAATAATTCTTCGGGTACACATTCGCCGTCTTGTTTGAAATCGCACTGGACATCGTGTTCGGAGCTCGTCATCGTGAGCGAAAGTCGACGGGCGGCCTTGAGGGTGACCGCCGCGGCAAGGCCATTGGGCGAGTCGTCCGACTCGAACACTTTGCCGGAAAAGAAAAGCATCACGTCCTTTCCCGCCATGGAAAGGTCGAAGTTGTCGCCAGGTGTTTCGCTTGCCGGATGGTCGTGGATCTTGAAGTAGTGGCCAAAACGCACATTTTTAAATGCTTCGACGATGGCCTCACGGCAGGCGCTGACGGCCTTATCTTTGTGGCTTAACTCATCGCTGACATCGTCGGATCTCTGCGCACCTGTGGACTCTTCGTTCGCCAACAGGACTTTGATGAAGTCGTCGAACTCGCTCAAAATGGTCTCCTTGGCGGCTGTAGCCTACTCGGCGCGCATGTCTAAACCGACGTATGTCAAGCACTGCGGGCAGACACCGTTCTCCCAAAGCATCGGCGCATCGCTCCGACGGGCCAAACATTCCGCTGGCACAGCGTCTCGCGTCTGCTTGTGCGTGCCGGACTTACAGCCCGAACATTCGCAAAGTTGCTCTCTCACGGTCCGACACGATTCTCTATGAAGTCGTCGCCACCTCCGATTTGGCGGGGAGTTTCACCGTTCCCGAGTTTCCTAGTTACGTGAGGTGCATTGCGAATGGCTACCAAGAAACGGCGTGCGGACGAGCCAGGGCACTCGCGGACGAAATATACACGTGCGGCATTTATCGTGGGCGGATCGCTCGGCGTGCACTCGCTCGCATGGGCTGAGGCATTGTCGTGGTTCAGGGACTCGATGGCGGGGTAACAGGACTACCACTCGATCAGTTTTGGGTGACGTTGATCACCATGATTGGAAAGGCACCAGAATGAACACAATCTTTTCGTCCTTCGCGGACTGGAACGATGCGAAGCGAGCCGTCGGCGCGCTTTTGGATCACGGCGCGCTGAAAGACGACATCGACCTTGTCGCCAACGAGAAGTACAGTTTGAGCGAGAATGGGACTCAGCGTCCGGAGGGCGGTTCCATCGATGCCGCGGCGAAGCAAGGCGTCACCGTGACGACAGGTTCGGATGCGGCTTCGGGTGCGGCCAAAGGCGCGGGCGTCGGACTTGCGGTTGGTGTGGCCGCCGGATTGATTTCAATCCTGGTTCCCGGCGTGGGCATCGTGATCGGGGCTGGAGCGCTTGCTACTGCGGCGGCAGCTGCTGCTGGAACAACGGCCGCTGGCGCGATCGCAGGTGGGATGACCGGATATCTTGCGGACCAGGGCGTGCCCGCAGATGCTGTTTCGAGCTATCAGGAAACCGTGAAGAACGGGGGCGCGCTACTAGCGTTGCGTGTTCCGTCCCACGACCTCAGCGAGACCGGTGCGTTTGAGATCCTCGCGAAGTACGGCGGGAAAAACAACGTATACGGCGTCCCCGTCTAAGGCTTGACAGAGCCTCGAGCTGAGTCGTATTCGAACGAAGAGCAGTGCCTTCAGCCAGCACTGCTCTTCTAGAGATCGTCTTGAAGTGAAGGCAACGAATCAACGCGATGTGATTGTGGTAGGCGGAGGAGCCGCCGGGCTTAATGCAGCGCTTATCCTGGGGCGGGCTCGCCGTCGCGTTCTGATAGGCGATGACGGCCACCCGCGCAATGACGTCGCCGAGAAAATGCATGGATTCATTTCGCGAGATGGCACGTCGCCTTCGAAGCTACTCGTGAAAGCTCGAAAAGAACTAAAAAGCTATCCAAGCGTCGAACTCATCAAAGACAAGGTCGAGAAAGCGCAGCACACCAAAATCGGCTTCTCGGTGACGCTGGAATCGGGCAAACGGTTTGTGGGGAAGCGGCTGTTGCTTGCAAACGGCGTCCGAGACAAGTTGCCGGATATCGAGAACCTGACCGACTTTTGGGGACGGAGCGTATTCGTCTGCCCGTTTTGCGATGGATGGGAATTCCGGGATCGCAAGATTGGTATCTACGGCAAAACCAACGACGCAATCGAACTAGCGCAAGAACTTCATGGATGGACTAAAAAGATTACGGTCTGTTCTGAAACCCAGGCAGGCTAAACGCTAAGCGAATTAAGTAAACGTGGGTGAGCGATGCTCACCCTAGTACGGGATGCTCACCCTAGTACGGGATGCTCACCCTAGTACGGGATGCTCACCCTCCTACCGCGGTACGGGTTGCCGCGCGGTCGCGTTCGAGATTCGCCAAAACATGACGACGCCGAGGACGAACATCGCGATGGTCAAATATTGCGCGCCGGTCAAACCAAGCAACACGATGCCCGGCTCGCGATAGAACTCCACGATGGTGCGCACGAGACCGTAACCCGCGATGAATGTCCAAAACACTTGACCTTCGCGCCGGCGCACGCCGCCATGCAGCCACCAGAGCAGAGGGAGCACGATCACGAGCATACCGACTGCTTCAAACAACTGCGACGGATATCGGTATCCGGCAAAGCCTGGAAACACAAATCCGACCGGCGAATTGGTGACGCGGCCCGGCAGCTCACCGTTGATGAAATTCGCGCAGCGCGTCAGCGCGATCGCGACGGGTATCCAAAGTGCGGTCTCATCGGCGACCGGATAAAACGGAAGCTTGTTGCGGCGCAAGAAGAGCCAGATGCCGATCAGTGCGCCGATCAATCCACCGTGGAACGCCATGCCGCCATGCCAGATGGCGATAATTTCGAGCGGGTTCTGAAGATAGTATGAAACGGTGTGCCCACCCGCCGTAATCGGCGTGAGCACATCCGCCAGCAAGAAGAACAGTCGTCCGCCCAACACGACGCCGATCATGGCGTAGACGACGAATTCCTGCGCCTGATCCACGCTCATGCCGGTTCTCGCGCGGCTTCGTCTGCTCTGCAACTGGAGGTACACGAGCAAGGCGCCGATAAGGTAAGTCAACCCGTACCAGCGTACGGAAAAGATGCCGAGGTGGAATGCGACCGGATCGATATTGGGATACGTAAACCAGTGTGGGACCGTTGCCAGCGCGGCGATCAAACAGATTCTCCTTCTTGTAGGAGGGCAAGCATCGCTTGCCCATAATGCGACAGGCGTTACTTAAAGATGAGTTCCAGTTCCGAAACCGTTCGCGCGCCGGCGGCGCCTTTCGCCGGCAGGCGCGACGTCGTGATTCATTCCCTGTTCTTCATCCTCGGCTTCACGCTCGTTTTCATCGCGGCGGGTGCGTCTGCGAGCGCGCTCGGCAGCATATTTGAAGAATACCGCACGCTGATAACGCGCGTGCTCGGCGTCGTGGTCATCTTTCTCGGCCTCAATATGGTGGGCCTGTTCCGCTTGCCGTTTCTCGCAATGGACAAGCGGTTGCAGATCCGCAAGGGTGGCGTGTCGTACGTCGGCGACGTGCTCGTCGGCATAGGATTTGCTGCGGGCTGGTCGCCGTGCATCGGTCCCATACTCGCGGCGGTCTTGGCCATGGCGAGCGCCACGCAGACGGTGGGCCAAGCCGTGTGGTTGCTCTTCGTGTACTCGATGGGACTTGGCGTGCCGCTGCTCGCCACCGCCATCGGCCTGCAATACGTCTTGCCGTTCCTCAATCGCATCAAGCGGTTTTTGCCCGTCATCGAAGTGATAGCGGGCGTGCTCGTCATCGGAATGGGCCTCGTGCTCGTCACCAACGGGTTCTTGCGAATCACGGCGATGATCTACGAGAAATTTCCCGCACTTGCCAACATCGGCACCGGGCCTGAAGCATCCGGCGACGTGATCTCGGTCGGCGCGGTCTTCGTGGCAGGCATCGTGTCGTTCATCTCGCCGTGCGTGCTGCCGCTCGTCCCCGTCTACATCTCGTACCTCACCGGCCAGAGCATCGAAAGCCTGGTCGCGGCGTACGACGTCAAGAAGTGAAGGAATAAGCCGCTGTCGATTGTTTTTGTGATCATCGCCGCGATCATCGTGGCCGCCGATCAATACACCAAACATGTCATCGCCACCACATTCTTACCCGAGGAGAGCCGCATCGTCATTCCACACGTCGTCTATCTGACGTACGTGCAGAATACCCACGGCGCGTTCGGGTTGTTCGGCTCTCATCCGCTGCTGCTGGCTGCGTTCGCATCGGCGGTGCTCATCGGGTTTTTCCTGTGGTACCGCAGCACCGGCAGCGCCGGCATGACCACGCACATCGCGTTCGGCTTGATCCTCGGCGGAGCCATCGGGAACATCGCCGACCGGATGCGGCTCTCGTATGTCGTGGACTTCATCGACTTCCGCTGGTGGCCGGTGTTCAACGTCGCCGATTCGGCCATCTCCATCGGCGTCGTCCTGCTGCTCATCCGCATGCTCATCCACGACAAGAAAGCACTGCCGGCGCAATGACGCGGGCGGTGACGTTTGACGCGACGGCGGAAGACGCCGGCGTGCGTCTCGACGTCGCTGTCTCACGCCGGGTGGATCGATCGCGCACGGTGTGTGCGTCGCTAATCCGCGCCCATCGCGTGCGCGTTAACGGCACCGCGGAAAAAGCTTCATATGCATTGGCCGAGGGCGACCGCGTGGTCGTCGACGTTCCCGCGCCGTCCGAACCAGACGCAAAGCCCGAGGCGATCCCCATTCACATCGTCTATCGCGATGCCGATCTGTGCGTTGTCGACAAACCCGCCGGCATGGCGACGCATCCTGCTCCGGGCAGCCCGCGCGGCACGCTTGTGAACGCGTTGCTCGCCGCGCTGGGTCCGCTGCCGGCGATCAACGGTACGTTGCGGCCGGGCATCGTCCATCGGCTGGACAAGGACACGAGCGGGCTGCTCGTGGTCGCGGTGAGCGAACAGGGAATGCGCGGACTTTCACGCGACATGGCCGAGCGAAAGATCGAACGCGAATACGACGCGGTTGTGTGGGGCCGGTTCGCGCAAGAACGCGGCGTCATCGACGCGCCGCTCGGCCGCGATCCAGGCGATCGGACGAAGTTCGCGGTGCGCGACGGCGGCAGGCGCGCCGTCACGCAGTATCGCGCGGCGGAGACTTTCACGTTGCGGCCCGCCGAACATCGCCGGATCGCTGTGCCGCCGGACGTGCTGACACTCGCGCAACTCAAGCTCGAGACGGGCCGCACGCATCAGATCCGCGTTCATTGCGCGGCGATCGGGCATCCGATCGTCGGCGATCGCGCATACGGAGGCGGCCGGCCGGCGCTTGGCATGCCGCGCCAAGCGCTGCACGCCGCGCGGTTGCGCTTTGTCCATCCGATCACCGGAAAGGCGATGTCGTTCACCGCCCCATGGCCCGACGATTTTGCAGTGCTCGTGGATCGCTTGCGCGCCGGCACGCCGGCATGACGCAATCCCACTTCACGCTGCAGCGGACCGACGACGTCGCTCGCGCCGGCCTGCTGCACACCACGCACGGCGATGTGCCGACGCCGGTCTTCATGCCGGTCGGAACGCAGGCGGCGGTCAAAGGTCTCTCGCCGGACGAACTGCACGCGTGCGGCGCGCGCATCATCTTGGCGAACGCCTACCATTGTTATTTGCGGCCCGGGGCCGAGATCATCGAGCGCGCGGGCGGCCTGCATGGATTCATGGCGTGGAGCGGAGCCATTCTCACCGACAGCGGCGGCTTTCAAGTTTTCTCGTTGAGCAAGTTGTCGCGCGTGGACGACGACGGCTATCACTTCGCTTCGCATCTCGACGGTTCGCGTCACACGTTCACGCCCGAATCCGTGGTCGCACTGCAAGAAAGGCTGGGATCGGACGTCGCGATGCTCCTCGATGACGTGGCGCCCGCCGGCGTGGATCGCGATCGAGCTGCGGATGCCGCGCGGCGCACGCTGGTGTGGGCTCAGCGCGCGCGTGCCGTGAAGAAGCGCGAAGATCAGCTTACGTTTGCGATCGTGCAAGGCTCGACGTTTGACGATCTCCGGCGCGCCAACGCGCGCGAGCTGGTCGAGCTCGATTTTCCCGGCTATGCCATCGGCGGTTTGTGGGTGGGCGAGAGTAAGGAAGAGAGCGTTGCGATGACTCGTGCGACGTGCGAGGAGTTGCCGGCTCATAAGCCGCGCTATCTGATGGGAGTGGGGACGCCCGAAGATCTATTGGACGGCATCGCAGCCGGCGTCGACATGTTCGACTGCGTCTACCCGACCCGTTGTGCGCGGCACGCCCTCGCCCTCACATCGCGCGGACGGCTCAACTTACGCAACGCCAAATTCGCCGACGATTTCACGCCGCTCGACCCTGAATGCGCGTGCACTGCGTGCAGCGGGTTCACGCGGGCATATATAGCGCATTTGTTCCGTTCCGGCGAGTTGCTGGGCGCACGGCTCACGAGCATTCACAATGTCTCTTTTCTCGTTCGGTTCGCGGCCGAGGCACGCCAGTCGATTCTCGCGGGCCGCTTCGCCGAGTACCGCGCCGAGCGCATCGCAGGCCTTTCCGGAGGATAAGTGGCCCGCAGGTTGGAACGTATCGAACGCTTGAGCGATTGTGAAACCCCGGCGTTCGAGCGCCGCGTCGCGGACAACCTTCGGGCCGTGCGCGAACGGATAGCCCGCGCGTGTGCGTCGGCAGGGCGAAGTCCCGAGACCGTCGCGGTGCTGGCGGTGACCAAGGGGTTCGGACCGGAGGCGGTTACGGCGGCGATCGCAGCGGGCCTGACCGATGTCGGCGAAAACTACCTTCAGGAAGCGGCGGCCAAATTTGCGGCCCTCGAACCGCTCGCCGCGGCTTCTGCCCGGCGCCACTTCATCGGCAGGCTGCAACGCAACAAATGTAAACGAGTCGCCGATTTGTTCGACGTCGTCCAATCCGTTGACGACTTATCCATCGCCAAAGCCCTCGACCAATCCGCGCGAGAGATCGGCAAGAAGCTCGACGTGCTCGTGCAGATCAACATCGCTTCGGACGATCGCGCAGGAGTCGCGCCGGGCGAAGCGGCGGCATTCGCCGACGCGATGCGAGCGCTCCCAAATCTGCGGCTGCGCGGCGTGATGGCGGTGGGACCAGCCGATGCCGCCCTCGTTCGCGACGCGTTCGCACAGGCACGCATGACGTTCGGAGAGTTGCGCCAGGGTATCACAGGCGGGCCGGTGTTGTCGCTCGGCATGTCCGGCGATCTCGAAGCGGCGGTCGCGGCGGGCTCCACGATGGTGAGACTTGGAACCGCGCTCTTCGGCGAGCGGCCAGCCAAACAAGTTTCCGCGCCGGACGGCGGGGAAGGATAGGCAAGGATGCTTTCAGCAGGCGTGTGGACCAACTTCAAGCAGTTCTTCGGCCAGGCCGAGGATGAGGATTTCGAGGACGAGTTGCTCGACGACGAGGGAAGGCCGGCGATCATCTCGCTGCGAGACGCCAAGTCGTCTCGGCGCACGGTCGTTTCGGTCTACCAGCCGAAGCGGTACGACGATGTCACCGACATCGCCGACTCGTTGCGCGCGCGTCATCACGTCGTCGTGAATCTTGTCGGCGCCGATCGCACGCTGCAGCAGCGCGTCGTGGATTTCTTGAGCGGCGTCGTCTACACGATGGACGGCAAGATGCAGCGGCTTTCGGAAAGCATCTACCTCTTCGTGCCGAGCAACGTCCACATCAACGCAAAAGACGCGGAGCACGCGATGGGCAGCGCGTACGACGCGTACTGATCGGGAGCGATCGCGTGAAGATCACGCCGCTCGACATCGAGCACAAAGAATTCAAGAAATCGCTGCAGGGCTATGCGCGCGAAGAGGTAGATCAATACCTCGATGAGGTCGCGGAATCGTTCGAGGAGATGATCGCCGAGCGCAGCAAACTCGAATCCGAGTTAGGCGATATGCGCGAGCGCGTCGCACATTTCGATGCCATCAAGGAGACCCTGCAGAACACGCTCGTCTTCGCGCAGCGCAACGCCGATGAGATGAAGGCGGCGGCGCACAAAGAGACCGATCTCATCAAAGAACAAGCCAAGCTGGAAGTGAGTCACGAGCTGCAGGACATGCGCCGCAAGATCGACGACGCCAAAGCCGAACTCGCGCGCATGCAGGACCAGATGACCACCGTTAAACACGACCTGCGATCGTTTCTCACGAGACATCTCACGCTCGTCGAAGATCTCAACGGCCAGCAGAACTCCGCCCCCTCCCATCTTCAAAAGTAGGAGTGCAGCCGTACTAGGGCAAGAATCGCTTGCCCCAGTTCTGTACGAGGGCAAGCATCGCTTGCCCCAGTTCTGTAGGAGGGCAAGCATCGCTTGCCCAGGCGGTATCCAGTTTGAATTCCCAGGCCAAGTGGTAAGCGCTCTCCTCGTCGTTGCCGTGAAACCCGGTTCGAAAGCGCCCGGCATCGTGATCTCAGGCGAGACGGTGACCGTTCGCGTGCGCGAACCCGCGGTCGAAGGGCGAGCCACTGAAGCGGCGCGCCGTGCTGTTGCGGCCGCGCTGCGCGTTCCTCAGAGCGCGGTCACGCTCGTTCGCGGCGCGACATCGCGGCACAAGTCCTTCGCGGTTGCGCGCATGACGAAGGACGAGGTCCTAAAGCGCCTCGCCGAAGACCAGTTGCAGTAGGGCATGCAATCGCTTGCCCAATAAAGGGTGAGCGATGCTCACCCTCCTACACGACGAAAGTGGGGCAAGCGATGCTTGCCCTCCTACACGACGAAAATGAGTGAGCGGGGCCGACCATAAAAGTCGGCCGCTACGACGCGAAGAAAACGGGGGCAAGCGATGCTTGCCCTAGTACAGCTTGCCCTAGTACAAACCGTAGAGGCCGTTTTCGAACACGAGCGTTC
The DNA here is from genome assembly GCA_036511855.1 of Candidatus Eremiobacteraceae bacterium. NCBI lineage: Bacteria > Bacillati > Vulcanimicrobiota > Vulcanimicrobiia > Candidatus Eremiobacterales > Candidatus Eremiobacteraceae > Candidatus Eremiobacteraceae bacterium. The sequence goes on from DATCBN010000091.1 coordinate 49,650, forward strand.
GCCCGTTTGAAAGCAAAACGAGTGTGCGCATGTTCTCCCATCCGGCCATCACGTAGGCTCGCACAGCTAGACCCGCGCGCACGAGCGCGGCGGCGCGAACGCTGAGCGTGATGGCATCGCGTTTTGAAATCGGTGTATGCCAAGATGCAACGGCGGCGATCGCATCGGCCGCTTCGACCGGGGACGCTTGTGCGCCGCGGACGGTGGCAAGCGAGCCGGCGGATCGCGGCGCCGTCATGCGTCGGCCTGACTAGCAAGGGTGCTCCGCAAATTGGTCAGCGTGCGGCTGTGGATCTGCGAAACTCGCTGTTTACTGATGCCGAGCCGTCCGCCGATCTCTCTAAAGGTCGCGAATCCGGCGTAGCACGCCGCGATGATGAGACGCTCGCGGGCCGGTAGAGCGGCGACGGCCGCGTCGACCACCCGCTGCACTTCGTGAAGTTGAGCCATGTCGGCCGGATCGGGTTGGTCGGCGATCACCCGGTCACCGAATGTGGCTCCGCTCGGAGTGCCCGGCAGCGGAGAATCAAGCGACACCGGTGTCGCCCGCGAAAGGGCCAACTGGACGGCGTACAATTTCGCATCGTCAAGACCCGCGCCGGTCGCTGCCGCGCGGTCGTCGGGCGCTTCGCCTAACGTTTGCGCAAGCCGCCAGCGCGCTGCATCCAACGTGCGCGCATCGCGGCGCGTGCGTTCGGGGACCACGTCCATGCGGCGAAGCCCGTTGAACATGGCGCCGCGGATGATGCGGCTAGACCACGCTTCGAACGAAACCTTGAACGATGGATCGAAGGTGTCGAGCGCGCGCAAAAGACCGACGCAGCCGTCACCGACAAGATCGTCGCTCACGAAGTGTGCGGGCAAACGGCGCAAAACGCCGGACGCGATCCGCCGCACGAGAGTGAGCGCCGCCTCGCACGCGAGCGAACGGTCGCGCTGGCTTCGCGAATGCGCGTAGTTGTGTGCGTGGGTTTCGAGCGCGGCGTCGGGCAAAGCCGCTGCAGCCGGCGTCATTTCGCAACTCCCCGAAGCGAAGCTTCGAGTTCGTGTGCGAGTCCTGTGCGGTCTGAGCCGGCGATGGCTTGCGCCAGCGCGTCCACGAACATGGATTCCATCAAGTCGTCTCCCGTGCCGCCGCTAGGCTGGCCACTGATGTCCTCGCCGTCGTCAGCTTCGGATTGCGCCTCGCGACTCTGCAGGCTGCGACCGACACCCGCATCGGTCAGCATTTGTTTGAGCATCAGAGCTTCGAATTGTGCGCACGCCTGCGCGAGTCCATCGGGCATCTGCGTCAGCCTCGCTCGAGGTTGTTGGCGAGGCGCAGTAGCTCATCGGCGGCCTGCACGGTCTTGGCGCTGGCCTCATACGCGCGCTGCGCCGAGAGAATGGCCATCATGGCGCCGATTACGTTGACGTTCGCTCGTTCCAAGCAGCGTTGTTTGACGGCGCCGAAGCCGCCGGTGCCAGGCGATCCGCGATAACATTTGCCGGACGCCTGCGTGGGATAGAACAGACCGTCTGCGGCAAGCCGCAGTTGCGGGTTGTCGGCGAACGCGCAAAGGCGGATGTGGCCCGCGATCACCGCGCCGGGTTTGCCGACGACGCGGCAGCGAACGATGCCATCGGCGCCGATCGTCATCTGCGTGGTGCCGTGCGGCAAGCGAACGTCCGCGAGCGCGGCGCCGCCGGGAAGTCGGAGTTGTCCACTGGCGTCCGGTGTGAAATTCCCGGCGCGCGTGAACGCGGCACGGCCAGCCGCGGTGTGCACTTCGAAGAGCCCTTCGCCGTCGATCGCGATGTCGTCGTCGTTGTTCGTGGAATCGAGTTTGCCTTGCGAGAAGAGCTTTCGCTGCGCACCATCGGCGGTGCCGAGCGTGCGACCATCGGGCGTGATGAGCGCGGCGAATTCCGGCCGGTCGGCGCGGTAACCGGGCGTGTCGGCATTTGCGAGATTGGCGGAAATGGCGTCGATGATGGCTTGCTGTGCGTCCATGCCGGCAGCTCCGGCGACGAGCGCGCGGTTCACTGATGCACCGCCGGAACGTCGGTAACCGCACGCCGCAGCGTCTCGTCGGCGCGTTGCGAAGCTTTTTGATTCGCTTCAAACGCGCGCTGCGTGGAGACGAGCGCGGTCATTTCGGCGATGGGATTGACGCCCGAGTCTTCGAGATAGCCGGCGCGAACCTGCGCCGCCGCCCGGCTGAGCAACGCTCCAGGTAAAGCCGCGCAGTAGCCGCCGCCTCGATCGACGGATTTGTCTACATCTACTATTCTAAGCCGATCGATGATGTGGCCGCCCGAGACTATGCGTCCTTCGCTGTCGATCGTGGCGCGGTGCGGAAAGCGCACGGGTCCAAGGGCGCCCAAAAGTCGGTTGCCGCGAGCATCCACGAGTGAGCCGCTTGAATCGGAAGAGAACCGGCCATCGCGAGTGTAGCGAACGCCGTCGGATGTTGCAACCGCAAAGAAACCCGGCCCGCTCAAAGCGGCGTCGGTGGGGACGCCGGTGAGGCGCAACGCTCCCTGCAAAGACGAAGCGTTGGCGGCAGCGCCAAGCCGATCCGCAAAACGGGCTGCGGCCGGCAATGAAGCGCGGTAACCTGGTGTTCCCGCGTTGGCGAGATCGGCGGCGATCTGATCGAGACGGGCCGCCTGTGCGCGCATGCCCGTGGCCGCGCTCACAAGTGCATCCGGTGCGTCCATGGTGATCCTCCGGTTACTTGGGAAAGTGGGAGGACGATACGCCCGGGAGGTTGCCGACATGGCGCGAAAATACGGCCGACCTATGAACAGGTGGCTAGCAGCGGAGCACAGCGCTTAGAACGCCTGGGGCGGGAGTTTGCTAGATTAGAAGTTTGTCCGGCGAAATCGGGAGGTCCCGTACACGAATGCCGGTCGCATGATAGACCGCATTGGCCACCGCCGCCGCCGAACCACATATGCCGATCTCGCCGATTCCACGTACGTGCGCCGGATTGACGTTGGTGTCATCGTCTTCGACAATGATGATGTCCACGTCGGGTATGTCGGCGTTCGTCGGGATAAGATAGTCACTCAGGTTCGCGTTCATGATCCGTCCGCTGCGGACGTCATACCGCGTTTTCTCAAAGAGCGCCATACTGATGCCCCAGACGACGCCGCCCAAGAACTGGCTGCGAGCCGTCTTTTCGTTTAATATGCGACCGCCATCATATGCGCCGACAAAGCGCGCGACTCGCACGGTGCCGAGATCGGGATCCACATGCACCTCGGCAAAATGTGCGCCAAAGGCTTGCTGCTCGAAACGCTCTTCCTGTTCGCTGGGCTTCTCTTCAACCATCAATTCGATGCCGTCACTCGGCACCGCTCCATTGAGTGCAGCGAGCTTTTCGCGTAGTTGGTTAGCAGCCGTGGCAACAACCGATCCCACACTGCTCGCAGTCTGCGAACCAGCGGCAATCGGCGCATGTGGAAGTGAGGTGTCGCCGAAGTCGAATCGAACACGCTGCAGGGGGATCTCTAAGATCTCGGACGCGAGTTGTGCATAAACCGTAGATGACCCGGTGCCCTGCTCAATAGTTCCACAGGCGATGACCACGCTTCCATCGTGATTCATCCGAATCCGCGCGCTCGCGCCGCTTCGATGAGTCGCGCGCGAACCAGAGGCCATGCCAAGCCCTACAAGCAGACGGCCGTTGCGCATCGAGCCGATGGCGGGAGACCGTTGCGCCCAACCGAAGCGCTGCGAACCGAGTTCATAACATTCGCGCAACTTCTTGCTCGTGTACGGTTTGCCGGAATCCGGGGAGTTTTCCGAGTAGTTGCGGATTCGCAACGCCAGAGGATCCATCTTGAGCGCATACGACAGCTCGTCCATTGCCGACTCGATGGCAAAAGATCCGGTGGACTCGCCGGGCCCTCGCTGATACGTGGGCTTGCTTATGTTCAACCGGCGGAGCTCTTGCGACATTGAAAAGTTAGCGACCGCATACAGATCACGAGCGAAGACTGCAGACGGCTCGACGAATTCATCGGCCATGCTCGTCTCGTTGCGAACGTCGTGAATGACGGCAATCAGCCGGCCGTCGATCTCCGCACCGAGCGAAACAGTCTGTTCGGTCTGGGGCCGGTGGCCGACCCAGCCGAACATCTGTTGCCTGGTCGCCAATAGCTTAACGGGCCGGCCCACCATTTTTGCGGACATGACCGCAAGCGGCACGTGGGACCACACCTGCCCCTTGCCTCCGAATGCGCCGCCGACGAAGGGCGCAACGACGTGGATTAGGCCGGCGTCGATGCCGAAGATCTTCGCGATGCGCGACTGCACGCCGAAAACCCACTGTGTGGAGTCATAGATCGTCAGGCGACCACCATCCCATGCCGCGATTGTGCCGTGTGTTTCCATGGGGTTGTGATGTTCGGTCGGCGTGGTGTAGGTTTGATGCAGGCGAACGGGTGCGGCGGAAATCGCGCCTTCCGCGTTTCCACGCCGATGCTTGGCAGGTTTGCCGAATATCTGGTCGGGCGTGACGCGTGAAGCGCTCTCCATGTCCATCGCAGGCGGAATCTTCTCGTAGGTAACGACCACTTGGTCGGCGCCATACACCGCCTGCTCGAACGTCTCAGCGATCACAACGGCGATTGGCTGCCGGTCGAACTGGACGACGTCGTCTTGAAGCACGAACAAAATCGACTCGGTATCGCTTGACTTGTGCGTGCTGACGCGCGGCGCGTTGCGATGCGTTAACACTTCGATGACACCGTCGGCAGCACGCGCGCGCGATTCGTCGATCGACGTTATCCGTCCGTTTGCAATCGTGCTCGCGACGACGACGGCGTGCGCCATGCGGTCGAGCGAATTGTCAGCGGTATACAGAGCGCGCCCGGTGACTTTGATTGGACCATCAACACGATCGTATGGCTTGCCGATGATGGGCTGGCTCATGCCGTCTCCAGAGTAATCTCGATTGCGCGAACCAGCGTGCGCTTTGCAAGTTGCACCTTGAAGTTGTTTTCGCCATGTCCGCGAGCGCCTAAGAGCGCGGCCTCGGCTGCACGCTCGAATGAGTCTCGAGTCGCGGGCGCACCTATCAAAGTGCGTTCTGCTTGGCGCGAACGCCACGGTATCGTGCCAACGCCACCCAGGGCGATGCGCACATCACCAATCGAATTATTGCTTATCTCGATGGCGACAGCTGCCGAGGCGAGCGCAAATTCGTATTCCATGCGGTCGCGCACTTTCAAATATGTGGAATTGTGCGCAAACGGAAGCAGTGGAACGGAGACCGCCGTTATCAGTTCGTCTTGATGAAGCGTCGTTTCGATGTTGGGGTTCGCTTGTGGCAGCTGATAGAAGTCATGAATGCTGACATCGCGATCTCCCTTACTTCCGGTCACATGAACGATCGCATCGAGCGCAACCAACGTGACCGCGAGGTCAGAAGCATGCGTCGCGATGCACTGATCGCTCGTGCCGAGAATCGCCTGCATCCGGTTGATTCCGCCGATAGCGCCGCAGCCGCTTGCCGGGGTGCGCTTATTGCATGGCGTGGCCACGTCGCGGAAGTAGGGACATCGCGTGCGTTGTAGGATATTGCCGCCGATCGACGCCATATTGCGCAGTTGGGGCGAGGCGCTTTGATCGAGCGAACTTGCGATCATTGGGAAGGAACTGCGGACGGCGGCATGAGAGGCGACGTCGCTCATGCGAGCCAGCGCGCCGATGTATAACCGATCGCTGCGAAGTTCAATTGTGCGTAGCGGAAGTGCGTTGATGTCGATGAGCAATGCAGGTCCTTCGACGTCATCTTTCATCAGGTCTAGAATATTCGTGCCACCCGCGATATACTTCGCCGAGCCGCCCACGCCCGCAGCATCCAATGCAGCAGAAACACTTTCGATACGAGAGAAGCGAAACGGCCTCATTCCGTGACACTCCCATCCGCAATCGCGTCAACGATATGCGGATAGCATCCGCATCGGCACAGATTGCCGCTCATCTGGGCTTGAATCGTCTCCCGATCGAGCGAATGCCCTTCGTTGAGGAGCGCAATCGCGGACATGATCTGTCCTGAGGTGCAGTAGCCGCACTGAAATCCATCGTGCTTGATAAACGCCGCTTGAATCGGATGCAAGCGGCCGTGGTCTGCAATGCCTTCGATGGTCGTGATCTCGTCGCCGGCGTGCATCATGGCGAGCGTGAGGCAAGAGTTGATCCGCCGGCCGTTCACGTGCACGGTGCACGCTCCGCAGGTTCCCTGATCGCAGCCTTTTTTGGTTCCCGTCAGTCCTAGGTGGTCGCGAAGAGCGTCGAGCAGGGTTACGCGAGGATCTATCTCGAGCGTACGCTCGGCGCCATTCACATGCAGTACCAACCGCTCCGGTCTGGATTCGCTAATCTTCGCGCTGGAGCGCGCGGCGCGTGCTGCGGCTCGAAGGCCAAGGTACATGACGAACGCGGTGGCGGATATTTTGACGACGAATCGCCGTCGATTCATGGGAGCTCCAAGCGGCATTTCTTCGTCCATAATCGGGTTCTTCCCGAAAGCCGCCGTGATAACCCTGAGTGCATATCCGCGTCCGCCCGCCGAGCCCGGGAAGGGACCGTCGTGGCGCTGAACTGCGGACTAATTATGAATGAGTGGACCGCGATCCTAAGCGATCGTTCACGTCGCGGCACGTGAAGAGCCAGGGCCAGCTGAGCTCATCATGTGTCGTCGGTCTCGTCTTGGCATTGGCGGCTTGCGCTCAATCCCAAACCGCGACGGCGACTTCCCCGGCGCCGATAGCCTCGAAGAGTCCCACGCAGTCAGTTCGGCCGCATAAGACGCACCATGGCGGCGTGTACGCCGTAACAGTCGTCAACGCTGATCCCGGCTGCGCACTTCCGGCCTGGATATTGAAGCAGTCTCCGATGGCTCCGCCCGACATCGCGATGGCAGATAACGGCGATGTCGCCTTCGTCGAACACGGTCCGGCAACGCAGTGCGGTGCCGAAGACGGGGTCATCGCGACCGGCAGTATTGTAAACTTAGCGAGCCACACGACCTCAACAGTTCACGAAACTATTGGGCTGAATTATGGCGTGGTCATCGTCAAAGCAAACGGCAGGCGATCTACAATCCGACGCATCCCGCCGTTGACTTTTCCACGAGTTCTTGAAATCGACTTCTCCATTACCGGTCTGCGGCTGGCAGACGACGGAACGCCCTTCATCACGTTAGCGGAGGGGGCCGGCACGACGCGCGAGGCCGAGTGGGTGTTCTCTTGGAGCGCAGCTGCATGGCGCGAACAAATCATGGAACTACCAATTCGATATGGCGGGCCGCTCAATCGGAGAGTTGACGCGGTCGAGACGCCGTCGCGATATTCAGTCGTCGGCGACTATCGCGAGGCTACTCAGTTTAGCTACGAATACCATGACCGGGACCCGACTTACGACATGGACGAGGCCGGCATCGTCGAAGATGGTAAGGTCGCTCCACTGGGATTCGGCGACGTGACGTCCATGCGTGGCCGATATTCGGCCGGATATGTCGCGCCCTATGGCTGGTGTGCTCAGACTGGAGCGCCAACAGCAGTGCTGTGGGATGGCACAAAGAAAAAGAAACTTGGACCTGGCGTCGCCTTCGGTGTCGATGCTGATGGCGATGTCGTTGGAGATGACCGGCCGCCCGTGAACGGTCAATCGAACGAACAAACCGGTACGGACTGCATCGACGGCGCACACCCCACGCTGTGGCGACATGGGAAAGTGGTGCAGCTCTCCAAACTGCGTGGCTCGGCTTTGGCTATTCGCAACGGAACGATTGTTGGGACCGTAGGCGTGATTGCTGTTTGCTGCGTCGGTCCGGAGAATAAATTCGCCTCGCTGACCGGCGGGAACGCGTTTGTGGCGCGCGCAAGAGATGAGGAGCATACTTTTCGCTATCTCGACGAGTTAGCTCGTGGCGATTGGACGATCACGAGTGCGTTTGCTATCGCGGCTAGCGGCCGCATCTTAGCGGTCGGCCACCCCAGTGAATCTCAAGTCTCGAGCATCTTAATCCTCGATCCGCGCTGACACCGTGTCAAAAGAGGGCTGCCTAGTTAATTTGACCCGGGGAAGGTGCCGTCGCAACGCGGAACTGCCGCTGGATGATAAACATGTGGTCAGAACCGGAAACCTACGAAGGATACGTCGGGCGATGGAGCCGAGTGGTCGCGCCAGAATTCCTCGCATGGCTGCACGCGAGGCGCAATCTGCGCTGGTTGGATGACGGCTGCGGCACGGGCGAATTGACGCGCGCGATCCTCGAACATAGCCGGCC
>DATCBN010000092.1 GCA_036511855.1 Candidatus Eremiobacteraceae bacterium
CCGCCGCAATCGCGCGCGCGCCTCGTCTCGATCTTGGCCCCAGACGATGAGCTTTGCAAGCAGGGAGTCGTACTCTTGCGGTATCGACCAGCCCGAAAATGCGGCGGCGTCGACGCGCACGCCCGGACCGCCCGGTTCGACGTATCGCGTGAGCGTGCCGGCGCACGGACGGAAATCATTCGCGGGCGATTCGGCGTTGACGCGCACTTCGATCGCATGACCGCGCGGTGAGAGTTGCCCCTGCGAGATCCATAGTGGCTCGCCTGCCGCGACGCGGATCTGCGCTTTCACCAGATCGAAGCCGTACGTCATCTCCGTGATGGTGTGCTCGACTTGGATCCGCGTATTCATCTCAAGGAAATAGAAATCGTCGCCCTCCACCAGACATTCGATGGTGCCGGCGCTGTCGTAGCCGATGGCCTCGCACAATTTCACTGCCGCGGCGAGCAGGCGACCCCGGACCGTGGGGAAGATGCGCGCGGGCGTCTCCTCGACAAGCTTTTGGTGGCGTCGCTGCATCGAGCAATCACGCTCACCCAACTGGACCACGTGGCCGTGTTTGTCGCCGAGCACCTGCACTTCGACGTGCTTTGGACGTTCGAGATAGCGCTCCACGTAAAGCGTGTCGTCCTTGAAGTAGGCGGCCGCCTCTTTGGCGGCGACCGAAACGGCTGCGTCGACCTCGTCCGGCGAGTGCGCGACTTTCAATCCTTTGCCGCCGCCGCCCGCCGCCGCTTTGATCGCGATCGGGTATCCCACGTGTTCGGCCCAGTCGCGGACAGCGTCGGGTCCGGTGACGGGCTCGATGGTGCCGGGCACCACCGGAAGACCGGCGGCATGGGCAACGGCGCGCGCGGCGATCTTGTTGCCCATCCGGTCGATCGCGTCTGGCGAAGGTCCGATGAATGCAAGCCCGGCTTTTTCGCAACGGCGCGCGAAGCCGGCGTTTTCGGCAAGAAATCCATAGCCGGGATGGATGGCATCGCAGCCTGCGCGTGCGGCGGTTTCGAGAAGGACGTCGATGTCGAGGTACGACTGCGAAGCCGGAGCCGGGCCGATGCGATACGACTCGTCCGCGGCGGCGGCGTGAACAGCGTTCCGGTCGGCGTCTGAATAAACGGCGACCGACGGCACGCCGAGTTCCCGGCAAGCGCGGATCACCCGCAGCGCGATCTCTCCGCGATTGGCGATGAGGACCTTCTTAAACACGATCGTCGAGCGCCTCGCGCCTGGCTGCCGCAGCCCACTTCGAGCGGCCGCCGTCGTCAGACGGGCCAGAGTCGGGCATCCGATTCAGGATCGACTGAATCGCGTCGGCGATGGCGGTGGCTTCATCGGGCGTCGCACCCGCCGGCACCTGGATTGAAGCGGTCAAAGCGGGATATTTCCGTGGCGCCGCGCCGGCCGCGGGACCCGTTTGGTGCGTAGCATCTCGAGCGCGCCGATGAGCGTTGGGCGCGTGTCGGCCGGATCGATGACGTCGTCGAGGTATCCGCGTTCGGCCGCGATATACGGATTGGCGAACCGCTCGACGTACTCGTCGACGAGTTCGGTCGTGCGAATGGCGGGATCGATGGCCTTTGCGATCTCTTCGCGTGAGACGATCTTCACGGCCCCTTGTGGTCCCATGACCGCGATCTCGGCGGTGGGCCACGCGACGTTGAAGTCGGCGCGGATGTGCTTGCTGCACATGACGTCGTACGCGCCGCCGTAGGCCTTGCGCGTGATCACGGTAAGCTTGGGGACCGTGGCCTCGGCGAACGCATAGAGAAGTTTGGCGCCGTGCTTGATGATGCCGCCGAATTCCTGGGTGGTGCCGGGCAAGAATCCAGGCACGTCGACGAACACGACGAGCGGGATGTTGAAGGCGTCGCAAAAACGCACGAACCGCGCGCCCTTCACCGATGAATTGATGTCGAGCACACCGGCCAGCACTTTCGGCTGGTTCGCAACAACGCCGATGCTGCGGCCGCCGAGCCGCGCGAAACCCACGACGAGCGACGTGCCGAACAGCGCGTGCACTTCGAAGAATTCGCCGTCATCCACGACGCGATGGATGACCTCGATCATATCGTACGGCAGGTTCGGCGACGCCGGGATGAGATCGATCAACCCGGCGTCACGTCGCGATGGGTCGTCGTCGGCAGGGCCGCCCGGCGGGTCGTCGAGATTGTTCGCGGGCAGAAACGAAAGCAGATGCCGGACTTGCTCGAACGCGTCGTCTTCGTCGGCGCATAAGAATTGCGCCACGCCGCTTTTCGTGTTGTGCGTGGCGGCGCCGCCGAGTTCCTCGAACGTGACCTCTTCGCCGGTGACGGTCTTGATGATCTCGGGCCCGGTGATGAACATCTGCGAGATCTTGTCGACCATGAAGACGAAATCGGTGATCGCGGGGCTGTACACCGCACCGCCCGCACATGGTCCGGCGATGATCGAGATCTGAGGGATCACGCCCGATGCCTGCACGTTGCGCCAAAAAATCTCCGCGTAGCCGCCGAGACTCACAACGCCTTCTTGGATGCGTGCGCCGCCCGAATCGTTGATGCCGATCAGCGGGCAGCCGACTTTGAGCGCCGTGTCCATGATCTTGCAGATCTTCTCTGCGTACACTTCGCCGAGCGACCCACCCATGACGGTGAAATCTTGTGAGAAGAGAAAGACGCGCCGGCCATTGACGGTACCGTGTCCTGTGATCACGCCGTCGCCGACGAATTTCTTGTCGCTCAGCCCATACGCGCTCGATCGATGGACCGCAAACGCGTCGGTCTCGACGAAACTTCCCTGGTCCAGCAGCGCCTCGACGCGCTCGCGCGCCGTCAGCTTTCCACGCGCGTGCTGGCGCTCGATCGCTGCATCGCCGGCTGGCGCCGCCGCTTCAGCGCGCTTTTGGCGCAGAAGATCCATCTTAGCTTCATGGCTCATCCGGCCGGAGGTTCCTCGCCAGGGGCACTCCTACCCGCCGGGCGAATTGGCTCGCATGCCCAACGTCTTGCTCTTGCAATTCGATACCGATGACAATTGCGCCGAACGCCGCGTCTTCATCGAGGACACAGGCGCAACGCTTTTCGAAGACGAGCCCCGCTGGCCCACATTTTTCCGCACGCTTCTCACCGCGCGGCCCGACGCGATCGTCATCTCATGCGGCAAACTGCCCCAGCACGGCCGCGAAGCGGCACGCTACATAAACGACGGCTTCAACACGAGAGATATTCCCGTCATCATCACCGACGTCGCACCCACCGACATGGTCAAGACGAAAACGTCGGCGCCGAATTCCACCGTGGTGGATCGCGGCGGCCTGGCGAGAGCCCTGAGGGCGATCATCCGCCTATAAGCGGTATGCGAGGTTGCCACGAATGGCGATGCAACAGCGCGAGCGCCGTTTGCATTTGGCCGGCCCGCGTCTGTGAGATCACGTCGGGCGAAACGCCGCGACCTTCGAGCCGGCGGCCGTCGGGCCCGGACACATCTAAGGTGGCCACGCGCAGCAAGCCGCCGTCCGCAAGCGGCATCTCCACTTCAACGCCCATCACCTTACCCGCGGTGTGGGTGCCGACGATCGTCGCGCGGTGATAGTACTGCAATGCGCGCGCTAGCGTCTCGGCGCCGCTGGATGTGGCGCCGTCCACGAGGACGACGAGCGGTCCATGATAGCTGACCCCCGCGTCCGCGTCGGCCTTGAACTGACGCGCGGGGAAAACCAGCCACCGTCCGCGCGCACTTGATAGAAGCGTGCCGGCGGGCAGAAATGCGCCGGCCGTCGCATCGACCGAATCGACG
>DATCBN010000093.1 GCA_036511855.1 Candidatus Eremiobacteraceae bacterium
CACTTCGATGACCTTGCCGTTGGGAATCGTGGTCATCGGAATGCCCAGGTCGTCGGATTTGATGCCGTGGACGCCCGATGTGGTGGTGAGACGCAGCGTGGTGGGCTCGCCGACCGGAATCGTGATCTTGGCGGGGGTGAACTTCCAGTTAGCTACAGCGATATCGATCGACGGATGGGCCAGGGCCGTCGCTGCGGGCAACAGGGCTGCGGTGACCGCGAGCGCGATAGCTGCACCTAAGCCGATTCGACGTCGCATCAAGAACGTTTGCATGATACATCTCCTAAGAGTCGGACGTCTCAGCACATACGTCGCCGACCCAATGCTATTCTCGCTTGGCGGACTGTAAATCCTTATGTGATGGATCGGCTAATGCGAAGTAGCAGATGCCTTATAACTTTAGGCTTATCGTGAGCGAATCGCACCTTCAGACGAGTTCTCTGCACTGTCATCGTCGCAAGCTGCGACTCGCTGTTCGAGAAAGCGTCGTTCCATCGGATTGCGTGCTAGCCCGCGCGCGGCGCGAAAGTGGTCGCGAGCGATTTCGCGTCTTCCATTTCGAAGTTCGAGTTCGCCCAATGCTGCGGAGTAAAACGGATAACCAGCGAGACGATCGCTGTCGGCGATCGCGCGTATCTCTTCGAGTCCGCGATCGGGCCCATCGAGCTGCCCGATGGCGATCGCGCGGTTCAACGCCACGACTGGAGTAGGCCTAACGATCATCAACGCGTCGTACAGCGAGACAATCCTGCGCCAGTCGGTGTCCTCGGCTTGCTGCGCACTCGCGTGCACCGACGCGATCGCCGCCTCGACGTGGTATTCGCTAAGTTCCGACCCGCTGGCCGACAGCTCGAGCAGCGTCTTGCCATTTGCGAGGAGGTTTGGATCCCACCGCGATCGATCTTGATCGAAGAGCGAACTCAGGTTTCCCGCAGTATCGACACGCGCCGGCAATCGCGCCGCGTAGAAATACATCAGCGCACACAGCGCATAGGTCGCGGGTATAGCCGCGAGTGGTTGATCGAGGAGAAAGGATCCTAGACGCATCGCCTCGCGGCACAGCTCGACTCGCACCGCAGACTCGGCGGATGCTCCGTGGTAACCCTCGTTGAACAGGAGATACAAAGCCCGGTGTACGGCGGAAAGGCGCGTCGCGAAGTCGCGATCTGCGAGGTCGAACAGCCTTTTCGATCCGGCCAAAACCTTCTTCGCGCGTGTGATCCGTTTTTCTATCGCCGAATGGCCGCTGAGGAACGCGCTTGCGATCTCGTTCACGCTGAATCCGCAAAGGAGATGCAAGACGAGTGCCACTTGAGCTTGTTCGGACAATCGCGGCTGACAGCAGGAGAACATCATGCGAAGTTGATCGTCTTTGATCGCATTCGCTCCGAACATCTCTTCGACGGTCGGCACGAGCGTCCACTCGCTTTCGAGCCGGCGCTCGAGCTCCGGCGCAAAAGTGCGGGCGGTGCGCTCGCGCCGCAACACATCGATGGCGCGGCGCTTTGCAGTGGTCAAAAGCCACGCGGACGGGTTGTCGGGAACGCCTCGGATCTTCCAGGTCTCGAGGGCGCGGCAGAAGGCGTCTTGTACGACGTCTTCTACCAGCGCGAGGTTATGTACCCCGAAAATGCGCGTGAGGGCGGCGGTTATGCGCCCCGCCTCACGGCGAAAGAGATGTTCTCCAGGTTCCACTACATCTCCATGACAGGGCGAATCTCGACGAGGCCTCCCGTTTCAAAGATGGGGCATCCTTTCGATAGTTCCGCCGCCTGCGCGAGATCCTTGGCCTCGATCAAGGTATAGCCGCCCACGAGATCTTTGGATTCCGTGTACGGACCGTCGGTCACGACTTTCTGCTTGCCGCGCACGACCTTGCCCGTCTCTTCGAGCGGTTGACCCCGATCCTTCATGTGGCCATTTTGGCCCAGCTCCGTCATCCACGCGACCCATTTCTGCATAACCTTTTCGCCCTCTGCCGGCGAATTCGATCGCTCACCACCGCGGTATAGGAACACGAACTCACTCATGGTCGGTCCTCCTTGGATTGGCGCCTGATTGGCACCTCGAACCTTAGACGGGTGAGGTCCGTCGCACCGGACAACTTTCTCACCGTCAACCCGGACCGCCCTTCTACGACACCCCGAGGTAGCTCAACAGCACGCGTGTCAGTTCCCGGACTAGGTCGGCGTCGTTTTTGGGCAGTCTGGGGTCCTGAACTTCGGGCAAGGCGTCGAGCACGACGATCTCCTGCAAGACGAACCCCACGACGGTCAAAGCGAACGGCACGGCTTCTTCAGGCCGCGGATGGTTCATCTCTTTCCGCTTGAGGAGTAGGAAATCGGCGACGCGGTTGAGCGAACGAATGCTGATCTGCGCCGCCTTCTTCTTGAACGCGGTGCTGGGATGCGCCAGGATGAATTGCGTCATCGCGCGCAACGTTCCGGCATTTTTCCGGTGACCGATCAATGATTGTTCGACTATTTTCTCGGCGAACGTCGTTAGCGATCCGCGTTTCGCCAATTTCGGCGTTAGAACCGCTTCGTTTCCTTCGTCGTAGTTCTGCAAGGTCTCAAGTACGACGCTCCTCATCAGCGCGTCTTTATCGGGGAACCGCCGGTAGACCGAAGCGGGAGAAAGTCCGGCACGAGCGGCGACCCGAGGAACCGTTGCCCCATCCAAGCCTTTCTCGTTCAGAATCGCGCGAGCGGCAGCGATCAGTCGGCGGAGCGACTCCCGGCTGCGCTCCTGTTTCGGGGCCATCGTCTTCTTCAGCATCGTCCATTTCTTTCCGCGCGCGATAAATGGGTCTTGACAAAATGTGAATGTGGGTTTACATTCACATTATGGCGACGGCAATCCTGGATGCGCCGGTCCGTGCGGCGCACCCGCTTCGCAACCCTAAATTTAGGCTGCTTTGGATCGGCCGGACGGTCTCCAACTTGGGAGATCAATACTATCTCGTCGCCCTTCCGTGGCTCGTTCTTCAATTGACGAATTCTAGCCTAGTATTGGGAACGATCATGATGACGGCGACGATTCCGCTGGCCCTCCTTATGCTAGTGGGAGGGGCCGTGAGCGACCGCCTATCGCCACGGTTGGTCTGGATGGCGAGCACTTCGGTGCGTTCGTTTTCGGTCGCGTTCGCCGGAGTCCTTATCTGGTTCCACGCCATCCAGATCTGGCACGTCTACGTGCTTGCATTCGTGTTCGGCGTTGCCGACGCGTTCGCCGGGCCCGCGGCGCAGACGCTTGTGCCGTCGCTCGTGGACCGCGATCAGCTGCCGGCGGCGATCTCGGTGAATCAAGTCACACAGCAGCTCGCAACCATAGTGGGCCCAGCTCCGGCCGGTCTCGTGATCAAGGCACTCGGCGTGGCCTGGGCGTTCTTCATCGATGCCATCAGCTTTTTCTTCATCATCGGCGCGCTGTGGAATCTCCCCGATCCGCCGCGAGCGCGGGCCGCGACAGGCGGTAAGAAATTGCTCGACTCGATCGGAGACGGGCTGGCCTACATCAACAGCGACCCTGCCATGCGCTCGATGCTCATCCTCGCCGCGGCGCTGAACTTCTGTCTGTCCGGAACATTCTCGGTCGGATTGGTCTGGATCGCGAGACACAACTTTGCATCGCCCGTCGCGTTCAGTGTCTTCGTCTCTTCGGCGGCGCTCGGCTCGCTCGCGGGTCTTGTCCTTGCCGGCATCTACAGACCTCGCAGCCGGGGCGTCGCGATGCTCGTCGTCAGCGCGCTGCTCGCGTTGTGCACGGGAGTCCTGGGTCTAGCGACCCAAGTGGCGGTTGTGGCTGCGGTGCTTATCGCGATGGGTGCGGCCGCCGGCTTTCTTAACGTTCATATTCTTGCGTGGTTTCAACAACGTGTTGAACGCGAAATGCTCGGTCGAGCGACGAGTGTTCTGATGTTCGCAGCCGTGGGGCTCGCCCCGCTGTCTTTGCTTATCGCGGGCATCGCGGTGAAGTGGAGCGTCGTCGCGATGTTCGCCGGCGCCGGCGCGCTGATGTTGTTCGCGACCGCAATCGCCTCGGCCACGAAATCGGTCCGCGAGATAGCCTGACGTCCATAAGTCTGGCCTCGGGGTCCGAAGGAACTCGCCGCCCCGGATGAAATGACTCTGTTGTGATATAGGAGGGGCGCCTTGACCACACTGTTGCACGTTTATAAAACGGTTTCTGCGCAATTGTTCCGAACGCAAGAGCGTTCAACCGTTGCGGAAGAAGCGTGGGCCCGAGCCACACGTGACGAAGATATCCACATCGGCTCGTCCGATTTGACTTTTGGCAGCCGGCTCGACGGGACTCGGATTCGCGCTATCGATCTAATCCGCAACGCAAATCTGCCATTGGCTCTCGCGGAGAGAGCCATTTGCGCGCTCGATCACGCATACTACTCGGCCATCGAACATGTACGTGAGATGGACACCACTCTAAGCGCGTGAACCGTCTCGTCCGCCGGTCCTAACGGCCGGCCCGGAAGGACCAGGCCAGACGCTGCCTAACAACGCATCCGTTCCACCTTCCGCCAGATGAGAAGGATGCGATCATGCCGACTTGCCATACTTGCGATCTTGACGTGTCTGAGGTTTATCAGCTCGGCGAATTTCGGCTGTGCACCGATTGCCTGCTGGCCGGGCGCTTGCGAGAGTTGTTGAAGATAGATATGCCCGCTGTGGAACAGACCGTGAACGGCACCGGGCGGTCTGGACCGATCGTGAATCTCTCAAATCCGTCGCGGCGCTGAGAAAATCGCAAACGACAGCGGCTGCCCATGAACCGGTTCGCGACGCTGGCCGTTGCCATCGTGCTGGTCGCCATTGGAATCGCGCTTTACGTCCATTCGTCCGACAACTATGCGGCATGCAAGTCCACGATTGGCGGCATTATCCGGGCGTTGGATCCGGCATCGGCCCGTGATTGCGCCGACGCGAAAACCCAATACGTCGGCAGCATCGTGCTCATCGTGGTGGGTGGTCTCGCGTTCGTAGCCGCAGTGATCCCAGGTCGAAAACTCGGGTAGGGGCCCGCCGGCTAAAAGCGTTTCAAGAACACAAGCTCGGGGTCGCCCGGGTCGATATTGTCGATCCGTCCTGACGAAATAAATCCCCACCGCGCAAGCGCCGCAAGCATCACCGCATTTGACCGGTTGGTCGACGTGAACAGCTCCCGGTTGTCGCAGCGCGCTTCGACGGCCGCCAGCAGCGCCGATGCCACGCCGCGCCGCCGGCACATCGGCTCGACGACCAAGAGCGAGAGGAAATCGCGCTCGAAAAAGTTCCGGTGATGGATCGCAAAGCCGGCGAACTTGTCCTCGAGCGTCGCGACAAGTGCTTCACCCGCGCTCACCACACCGTCGTACCAAGCGCGGCTACGAGGTCTCCCGGGCACTAGCGCATCCAAGGCTTTCATGTATGCCGCATCATCGGCCGCTGCAAACCTAACGTTTGTACTTGTCGGCATAACCGCAGTCGACTTTGATCAGCCAAGCTCCACTGGGCTGCTTTTCCCAGATCTCGAAGTACCGTCCAGCCCCGCCCTCTTCATCCGCCTCAATGGCGGCATGGCCTTTCGTGATGTCCCCGCCACCCGATGGAAGTTCGATACCGTCGGGCGCGAATAAGGCTGCGTACGCTTTGGCGTCGCCGGCCTCCGGCGCTTTCAAGAATTTCGCGTTGCCCGCGTCGATGGACCGGCGGACCGGTGCAAGCGGAGAATCTGCCCGCGCCGCCGTCGCGATGCCGGGCGCGAAGACTATGCCTAGCGCTGCGATAGACGCAAGCGCGATTCTCGTCCGGTTCACTTGGTCTCGTTTTCCGCCATTTGGCTATTGGCCTGACAGCGTCGTCGCGTTGAGAGCTTGCCCGATCTCCGTCCGGATATCCTCGAAATTCGCCTGCGTCACTTCATCAAGTCTTCGTTGAGCGAGCGTCGAGTCGAGCCGGTCGCGCAGCCACGCGAGATGGTGACGCGCGAGGGCGCGGGCGTCGCTTGGCGTGCCGAGTTCCGGATGCAGCATCATGTTCACGAGCATTTCTGAATAGTGATGTTGCAACGCGCGATGAACCGCCGGCACATCATGCAGCCCTGCCGTGCCGAGATCACCCCATACCGCGTCGTCCGTCCAGTCGAAGAGGTCGGCGAGGCTCATGGTCTGATCCTGACTGGACGCGACCGCTTGGATACCGTCAAGGCGCGCCAGCACGGTCGGCTGCCACATCTGGCGCAGCAATATCGACTGATATGCTTGCGCGAACTCGTCCACCGGCAGGTCGAGCCGGCCGCTCGCATTGGGATCGCTTTGCCAGTGGCTGAACCGGTCCGAACCGAGTCGTTGAAGCAGCGCCGGCGGATACGTGAAGGCGTCGTCGGCGAACACGTATTGCGTCAACATTCCGAAAGCGCGACGCTCGTCCGATCGCGCCACCGGCACGAACGGCGGTTTGGCGTTCGGATCGCCGCGATGATTTCTTGTGAAGTACTCGCCGCCGATGAAATGGGTCGCATACGCCGCCGTACGGAACCAATTGTTCATCGCCACGAGCATGCCGTAGCGGGTCGACTCGTAACTTTCGCCCTCACGAGGCAGACGTTGGGTAAGAGTTCGAAACAGACGCTGGTCGATGGTGAGCTGATTTTGGACGAACGCGAGGGGATCGGCGCCGAGATCGAACGTGCCCACGCGCGGATCGGTGGCAAAGCCGTCGGACCATTGGTTGTCTTCGTCGGTGGCATAGATCAAGTCGTGCGCGGTGGCTTTAGAGGCGATCGCGTTGAGCGCCGGCCGTTCGTCATCCGGTGACCGGCCCGCAAGCGGTTGATAGCCGTACTTGATGCTGAAGTAGTCGGCCGGGCCGAGCGTGGTCTGAAAGTAAGCGCCCTGCGGCTGGCCATGCGGGGAGAGATTGAGCGGCGTATATTCCATCACCGAGCCGACCAGGCCATGCGCGGCGGTGAATTTCGAGTCGTGCAACCGCGCCAGCGGATAAATCGTAGAGCTCTCAAAGTTGTGACGCAGACCCAAGTTGTGGCCGGACTCATGCAGCACGATGGATTGAACGAACGCGCTGGTGAACGACGAAGGCGCGATGCCGGACGCGCCAAAGCGGCCGTCGAGGCCGAGCGCAAGCTCTCCCCATGCGAGCTGCTGCTGCTCGCCTTGTCCGTAATCGCACTCTTGAGCGGAACACGCGCTGTCGGTCAGTTGCGCGGCGACGTGATTCGGATCGACGAAATTCTCATACGTATCCGCGCCGCTTCGCACGAGGTTGCCGTCGATCACGATGTCGGCTCTGAAGATCTCGCCGGTGAGCGGGTTGACGAGCGAGGGCCCATAGGCAAACGCTGCGCCCGGACTGACCACCCAACGAACGACCGAGTACCGGATGTCGTCGGGGTCCCAGGACGGATCGTCGGGCTGCTGCCGCACCTCCACGGCGTCGGTGATGCCGATGGCCGCGAACGCACGATTCCACGTCAGCAGTGCGTTGCGGATCGGCGCCCGGTATTCGAGCGGTACGTCGTTTGCGATGTAGTAGACGATCGGATTCTTCGCCGGCGAGACGCGAGCCGACGGGTTGGTCTTCTGCAGATTCCAGCGATTGATGTAGCGCACGAAGCTCGTCGGACCATTGGGGTCGTCGTATTGGCGGCGGGCGGTGACGAAGTAGCCCACGCGGTCGTCCGCTAGCCGCGGCCGATAGCCGTCGTCAGGCAGATCCGTCACGCTATAGCTTAGGCGTACGAACAGACTGCGCGCATCGGGCACCGTATCGATCGGTCCCGGCGTCGACGACGTAAACGTCAAGTCGGCCTCGAGGTCGATGTTCCGCGGAAAAGATTTCGAGGGTCCGAAATAGGTCAGGCGAGGATCGAGGCGGTAGCGGACGGGCGAACCTCCGGGCCCGGCCGGTCCGTTGATCCCATCGCTCAAGTCTTCGAGGTCGGAGAGAAACAGATCAGCGGAGAAGACGATGCCGCCCGTGCGCCGGTCAACGGCGGTGACCGCCTGAGCATCGAGCACCGATGGGGGATAGGAGAGAGCCACTGCGCGCTGTTGCGGACTTCCTTCGCGCGCCTTGCCGAACGGATTTTGCGCTTCGATGAGAATCTCGTCACCGACCCGATGGAATTGGACGAGAATCGTATCGAAATCGATGCCCGAAAATAGCCCTTCGCCCAGTCCGCTTGCAAGAATCGGCGCGACCATGAATGTGCGGTCGAGTTGTGAAGGCGCGAGTTCGAGATACACGCGTCCATGCTTGCGCCAGACGGTGAACAACCCGGGCTGGGGAGTGGCGCCGTCGGAGAACCGGTCGAAGCTCATCTGCCCTTCGTCCGCGGGCGTCGGAATCGCCGTCGGAATAGAACTTGGGGCCGCGGATGGGCTCGCCGTGACGGCAACGGCGGGACTCGAGGAAGGCGACGCCGTCGGAATCGGCGTGGGCAACGCAAGGCTTCGCGACGGCGCATCGCAGAGCATCAAGGAACAGACGCCGGCTACAACAAGCGCCGTTTGGACCAAGAACCGCAATGCATTTCCTCCGAGAGCAATACCTACGACGGCCGGCGGATGATTTCTTTGAAGGCGCTCTGTGCTATACTGTGCGGGTCGAGCGCGCCGGGCGATCGCGGGCCTCGCAAGAGGCTTGAGGAAAGTCCGGGCTCCGCAGGGCATGGGTGCCGGCTAACGGCCTGTCGGGGCGACCCGAAGGAAAGTGCCACAGAAACAAACCGCCGAGGACCGATCGGGTTTACTCGATCGGATTTCGGTAAGGGTGAAATGGTGCGGTAAGAGCGCACCGGCGGCGTCGAGAGACGCCGGCCGGGCAAACCCCACCCGGAGCAAGACGGCTTGGGATTCGCCGCCTCGGCGGCGCGAGCGGCCCGCTCGTTTCCCACACATCGTCGCATCAGGCGTCCGGCGACGGACGCCGCAGAGAGATGATCGCCGCAGCGTCGTGCGCAAGCGCGGCGCGCGCACAGAACCCGGCTTACAGGCGCGCCTCGATACGATTGTAGGGGCCGACTTTTTACGGTCGGCCCCGCTCGCCCAAATGGGCAAGCGATGCATGCCCTAGTACAATAAACGGATGTGATTTGATTACTTGCGGCGGCGAGAAATCGATTTGCGGGCGGAAAAGCCTTCGTCGATGCCGTGCCAGAATCCGATCTCGATCTCGTCCATCTTCCAACAAAGATGAACGAGCTGACCCCCGCGCAATGCCGGAAAATCGAGCAGGCCTAGATCCAGATCCTTGACGACGCATCCGTGGGATTGAATGCGTTCGATCAACTCGACGAGCTCGGCCTGCATCTCCTGCGCCTGGGCATCTTGCACCGCCGCGCGCTGCACCCCGCCGGCATCGGCGATCATGAGCTTCGCGGTCTGTGCCTCCAGCAGTTTTATGGCTAGGTCACGGCGCTTGCTCACCAAGTCTTCGATGAGCGGTCGCAACACCGGCAGCAAAGCAGACGCCTCTTCGAGGCGAAACACTTTCACCCAACAATCCTCCGTGTCGACTACCCCGTCCGCTCTTCTCTCCCGGCGGGGCAACCTCCGGCTGGCGGCAAATACTAAGAATCGTGACGCCCGATTCCGCATCCACGAAGCAATTTGTCATCGTCACCGGCGTATCCGGCGCGGGCAAGAGCCAGGCCGCAAAATGCCTCGAAGACCTCGGCTTCTTTTGCGTCGACAACCTGCCTGCCGGTCTCATCCCGAAATTTGCCGAATTGGTCGACGTAAGCCGCAGCCTGCGCAAAGCGGCCTTAGTGCTCGACATCCGCGGTGAAGAGATCTTCGGCGATCTGCTCGACCAACTGCAGGCGATCAAAGCACAGGGCGTCGACTACCGGCTGATCTTCCTCGATGCCAGCGACGAAGTGCTCGTGCGCCGGTTCTCGGAGACGCGACGCAAGCATCCTCTCGCGGACGGTGGCCGGCTCATCGACAGCATCATCGCCGAACGCGAGGAGCTCAAGTCCGTCCGCGACGCGGCAGACCTCATCATCGACACGTCATCACTCACGCTCTCGGCGCTCAAGGAGAAGCTCGGACACGCGGTAGGAAGCTCGTCGCACACCAACCCGATGACGGTCTCGGTCGTCGCGTTTGGATTCAAACACGGCATCCCGCTCGATGCGGATCTTGTCTTCGACGTGCGTTTCTTGCCGAACCCGAACTACGTGCCGGAACTGCAGCCGCTCGACGGCGGCCATCCGAAAGTCATCGCGTTCTTGGACGCCGTCCCCGAGGCGCAATCGTTCAAGGTCGAGCTCTATAAGTTCCTCGATTTTCTGCTGCCGCAATTCATCGCCGAGGGCAAGGCGCATCTCACCATCGCGATCGGATGCACGGGCGGCCGTCATCGTTCGGTGTATCTCGCGAACGATCTCGTCAGACATCTGATGGAAAAGGGAATTCAGGCGTTCGTGGAGCGCCGCGATGCCAAAGTCTAGGTCCAGCGGCACACTCGACCGCCTCCGCCATTGGCTGTCGCCCGGGATGCATCTGAAACGATGGCTGACGGTGGCGGCGATCGGCGGCTTTTTCTTCCTCGACGGCTTCGGCAGGGTCCTCGACGCCCATTTCTACAATTTCCATATCAATCAGTCGATCGACCACGTCATCTTGCCGTACGTCTCGGGACCCGCGCTCCAATGGCTGTTCATGTTCATTGGCGCAGCGCTCGTCTTCTTCGGCGTGCGCCAGTGGATGCGCTCGATCGTCTACGCCGTTCGGCCGGAGGCCGGAGCCCGTCTGATCGAGACGATCTACGAAGCTCGCCGGTTGAACCGCGGACTTCGAATCGCGGTCGTTGGTGGCGGCACGGGCCTGTCCACGGTGCTGCGCGGTCTGAAGTCGTATACGTCGAACCTTTCGGCGATCGTGACCGTCACCGACGACGGCGGTTCGAGCGGCAGGCTTCGGCAGGAGCTGGGCGTGCTGCCGCCGGGCGACATCCGCAATTGTCTCGTCGCGCTCGCCGACAGCGAGTCGATGATGACGGATCTGTTCCAGTACCGCTTCCACGACGGCAATGGGCTCTCCGGGCACTCGTTCGGCAATCTCTTCATCGCGGCCATGTGCGGGATCGCCGGCAATTTCGACCAGGCCATAAAAGAGAGCAGCCGCGTGCTCGCGATCAAGGGCCGCGTGTTGCCCGCAACGCTCGCCAACGTCGCGCTGGAAGCGGAGCTCGAAGACGGATCAATAGTGCGCGGCGAATCCACGATCTCGCGCTCGACGGCGCGCATCAAGAACGTGCGTCTCGTTCCGGCGGAATGCCAAGGGCTTCCCGAAGCGATCGAAGCGATCGAGTCTGCGGATGCGGTCATCCTCGGACCAGGCAGCCTATATACGAGCGTGATGCCGAACCTTCTCGTCCACGGAATCGCCGAGGCGATCGTCCGGTCGCGCGGAGTCAAGGTCTACATCTGCAACATCATGACGCAGCCTGGGGAAACCGACGGCATGTCGGCGAGCGAGCACGTGCGCGCGCTCGTGAGCACGACCCATCTCCGGCTCATGGATTACGCCTTGGTCAATGTCGAGCAACCGCACAGGCTCCTGCGCGTGTACGAGAAAACGCGCGCGTTCGCCGTCGCACCGGATTTCGATGCGATCGCGTCGCTCGGCGTCACGCCCGTGCCCGGCAAGTTCTTGTCCGAAACAGAATTCTTGCGCCACGATCCGGGGCGCGTCGGGGGCGCGATCATCAAGCTGATCAACGATGTGATCGGCGCGTCGGTCACCTAAATCGAAGGGCGGCCGAACTCGAGCGCGATCGCTCGGCCAAGCCTTTCCGCCGCATCTTCGGTCAGCGGCACGGCCCGCAGTTTCGCCTCCTCGAGCGTCATCGGCTCGGTGATGATGCTGATCGCGGAAGTGAGGCCGAGCTCTTCGAAAACCTCCGCGGTGCAGCCAAGCGATCCGACGATGGCGACGACGGGCACGCCGCGGCGGCGGCCCGCCTGCGTCACGGCGTAGGGCGCCTTTCCGGCGAGCGTCTGACGGTCCAGACGTCCTTCGCCCGTCACGATGAGGTCCGCCCCTTCGAGCCGCCGTTCAAATGCAAGCGCTTCCAAGACAAGATCCGCGCCCGGGCGCAGTCTCGCACCTGCCAACGCCATGAAACCAAAGCCGGCCCCACCCGCGGCGCCTGCACCCGGAACGTCTCGGACGCGCGCTCCGATCGAGCGCTCGACGACGTCTGCGTAGTGCGCGAGCGCGCTGTCCAGGCTGCGCACGTCGCTCGGACCGGCGCCCTTTTGCGGTCCGTAAATGGCGGACGCGCCGTTGTCGCCACACAACGGGTTAGCGACATCACAGGCGATGTCGATTGAAATCCCACGGAGGCGGGAAGCCAACGGTGCGGCGTCGACCTCAGCCAACTCGGCAAGCGCCGCGCCCCCCGGCGGCAGCGGCCTGCCCGTAGCATCGGAAAAGATCGCTCCAAGCGCGGTAAGCGCCCCTGCTGCGCCGTCGTTGGTCGCCGATCCGCCGATTCCTAAAATGACGTGCTTCGCGCCGGCATCGATCGCGGCAGCGATAAGCTGGCCCGTTCCATAGGTGGACGCGGCGAGCGGATCGTTTTTTCCAAAGGCGATGAGCGCAAGACCACTCGCTCGCGCAAGTTCGATCACGGCCCTATCCCCGGGAAGCAAACCGAACGTCGCGCTGACGATCGTTCCATCCGGGCCCCGGACGTCGAGCGTCTCAAGCTTGCCGCCGAGCGCATCCACCAACACATCGGCCGTACCGTCTCCGCCGTCAGCGACAGGCACGACGTCGATCTGCGCTGCCGTGAACGCGCGCTTCAAACCGCGAGCCATGGCTTCGCCCGCGGCGCGAGCGGTCATCGAACCTTTGAACTTGTCCGGGGCGACGACGATGCGCACGGGCGGCTACGCCTTCGCAGCGCGGCCCAGCACCTCGGGATTGAGCGCGGTGGGCGGCGCCTCACCCGCGAAAAATGCGATGACGTTGCGCGCCGCGATCTCGGCCATCTTACCGCGCGTCGCGACGCTCGCGCTGCCGATGTGCGGCAGGAGCACGACGTTTTCGAGGGCCGCGAGCGCCGGCGATATTGAAGGTTCGTGCTCGTAGACATCGAGACCGGCGGCAGCGATGACGCCAGTGCGTAAGGCCTCGGCGAGGGCCGCTTCTTCGACCACCGGACCTCGTGACGTGTTCACGAGCACCGCGGTCTTCTTCATCTTTGCAAGGGCGGCTGCATTGATGAGGTGGTGGGTGCTCGGCATCAACGGCACGTGCAGGGTTACGAAATCCGCCATCGCGAGGAGCTCGTCCATGCTCACAAACCGGGCATGCAGCTCCGCCGCGACCTCAGGCGGCACGGGTTGTGCGTCGGTGTATATGATCTGCATGCCAAAACCCGCGGCCCGGCGCGCGACGCCTCGTCCGATCCGCCCGAAGCCCACGATGCCCAACGTGGCGTGATGGATGTCTTGGCCCATGAGCTGCATGATGCCCCATCCATCCCATGTGCCGCTGCGCATGACGCGCTCGGCTTCGCCCAGCCTGCGAGCCGCCGCCATCAGCAACGCGAAGGCGAGATCCGCTGTCGTATCGTCGAGCACACCAGGCGTGTTGGACATGACGACCCCTGCGGCGGTGGCGGCTTGCACATCGAGGTTATCGAATCCGACCGCCACATTGGCGATGATCTTCACCGACGGCATCTCGGCCAGAACCGAGCCGTCCACTTTTTCGGTGACGAGGCAGACCAGCGCGTCCTTACCTTTGCACGACGCGATCAGCTCATCGCGCGTCGGCGCCCGGTCGTGCGGCCACACGTCTACATCGAAATGTGCGCGCAATAACTCGAGTCCGACGTCGGGAATGACGCGGCTGACGAAGACCTCCGGCTTTGCCATCAGCCAATCGTGTTGGTCTTAGGCCGGCCGGTGTAGCCGAGCTTCGCCGAGATCTCTTGCGCCGCTTGGACCACGTGCTTGATGATGCGGTCCTTCTGCACGTTTTGCGCGCCGATCTTCGGGACCGAGACAGATATCGCGGCGATGGGGCGGCCCGAATAGTTGAACAGCGGCGCACCCACGCAATAGAGCCCCTCTTCGATCTCTTCGTTGTCCTCGGCGTAGCCTTGACGCCGGGCCTTTTCGAGATCCTGGCGCAGCAGATCGGGGTCGGTGATGGTGTTCTTCGTATACCGGGTGAGCGGCTTGGCCGCAAGAATGCGGTCGATCTCAGGGCGCTCGAGGTGCGCGAGCAGGGCCTTGCCGATGCCGGTGCAATGCAGGGGCCGCCGGGCTCCGACATCCGCATACATGCGCACCGAGCGGCGGCCGTCGATCTTGTCGATGTAGACGAGTTCGGCGTCGTCGATCACGCCGAGAAATGCCGTCTCGCCCAGCGCGTTGACCAGTTGCTCGAGGTGGGGCTTGGCTATCGCGTGCGCCTCCATCGAGCGCAAGATGCCGCAGCCGACTTCAAAAGCGCGCATGCCGAGAGAGTAGCGAGCGTTGTCGGGGTTCCATTTCACGAATCCCCGTGCTCGGAGGGTCTGAAGGATGCGGTGGACGCTGCTCTTGGAGAGGCCGATCGCCTGACCGAGCTCGCGGACGCCGATCTCTTTGGTCTGCGTACCGAGATATTCGAGAATGACGAGGGCCCGGTCGACCGAGTTGACTTTAGACTCGCCGCGCTGCTTTGGGCCGGTGGGCATATCGCCGGAAGATAACGCCACTATTGTCCTCCACGCCAATGCCGTACGCCGTCCAGGTGGCGCCAGGCTACAGGAACGGGACAGAGTTCATGGGTTCTCGGGGCGGTTCCTTCTAGCGAAACGCCCCTAATGGATCGCGACGAGTTGGAAATCGACCTCGTACTGCTGGCCGGCGGCGGCCACATGGACGCTTTTCGTCTGCGTTTGGTAGCCGGCATCGCTCGCAACGACCGATTCGTCTAATCCGGGGGAATCTAGCGGAACCCCCGTGACCCGGTACATTCCGTTGGAATCGGTGTGGGGATTGATGACCATCGAGATGACGATGCTCGCCCCGGCGATCGGTTTGCCCGTGACGCTGTCGGTCACGGTGCCAAAAACGGTGCCGTAGTTGCCCTGTCCTACGGGTCCACCGTTGCCGGTGTTGCATCCCGCGAGCGATGTGACCGCCGCGCAGAGTGCCGCAAGAATAAACGCATGACGCATGAAGCCAGCCGCTCCTTTTCGAGACCATCGATCCACCGACGGATATACGTAACGGCGTTCCGGCTGGTTCCCGTCAGTCCCGCGCGGATTCCCGGTCATTCTTTAGGCCGGCGAATGATCGCCACATTGTACGTCGCGTTGTACTGACCGAAGTGGACGAGTTCCCAACCGTCGTTCAGCGCTTGCTGAACTTCGTCAAGCCACGCTTTGGTCTTGGATTCGCCGGTGAGCACGCCGTAGTCCCACTGCGGATGCTCCGCTGCCGGCAGCTCCTTTTTCGCCACTGCTTAGGATGTCCCCGAAAACATCTTGCGCGAAACCCAGACCATCGCCCAAGCTGAAAGCCCGAAGATAGCGAGCACCGCGATCAAGTCCGCAAGACCTGCCCGGCCGTTGACGACCCCGCCGCACACGTAGGCGACCGTTCGCCCGAGTGCCAAATCCATACGATCCAATGGATTTGCCGCCATGCCGGCAGCGCCTTTCGCATCGGCCGCGACGTCGTCCGGCGTCCAGCCCGCTTCATCGATGAAGTCGGCGATGCGGCCGTCGGCGTTGACGACGACCGTGCGGGAATTATGGACGATAGTACCGCGCCCGTCGTCGATCGCCGACACGCCGAGCTCGCGCTCAGCGCGTGTGACTGCTTCCAGCGTTCCCGTCAGGAGCGTGCGGCGCGCGGCGTTCACGCCGTAGCGGTGCGCGTACGCGGCAAGGACGCGCGGCGTGTCGTGCGCCGGATCGATCGAGATCTCGATGAGATGAAAACTTTCAGGGGGCAAGAGCGTCTCGAGCGAGCCGAACTTGCGCGTGATGAGCGGACATTCATCCTTGCAACTCGTGTAGACGAACCCGACGACGACGGTCTTGCCGTAAAAATCGGCGAACGTGCGCACGGCGCCGGTTTGATCGAGAAATTGGCTGTCCGGCATACGGTCGCCGGCCGCGAGTGGTCGAACCGGCGCGCCTGCAAACGGATTCGCACCGGATTGAGCGGCTGCATCTGCGCGGGTCCCGACACCGCCGGCGAGCGCAAGTGCGGCGATGACTGCCTGCGCGAATCGCATCGCGTGCGCCCGGGGAGTGTGGCTTTGATCACCGAATGCGCGCATCGTGGACCTCACCTTCACCCCTCACGCCCTTTCTTCCGCCGAGCGCCGCCGGATTCTCGCTTTTCGGCCATGGCGCACCGCCGAACGGCGCGTCGTCATCCGGGGTGTCGTCGGCCGGGCCGTGACCGCGTTGGAGCCCGCCGCGATCGGTGGCATACTGCTTTGGGTTGCCGTGGCACTCGCGCTTCGCGTGAGCATCGACGACGGGCAGCCGGTTCACACCGAATTGCCGATCGCCTTGATCTTCATCCCGGTCGCGGCTGCATTCTTCGTCTATGCCGCATGGCTCGTCAGCGAACCGCTGCGCGCGTTGCGACAGACATACGAGCCCATCTTCATCGTCGACGGTTATCTGCGCACTCGCGGGCCGGATGATTTCTCCGAGCGCGGCGACTGCGGGTACGTGGCTGCGATCACGGCGGACCGGCGTGTCGCAGGCGAGTGGACCGCCCGCGGGCCGGTCGAGTATCAACACACGCTTCGCGCCGCTCAGTTGGAGTTCACGGAGTACGGCGGCCTGCACGCGATCGATGGCCGGCCGACCGGGATATTGCCCACCGATTTTCCGGCGTTCGGTGTAGGCGCCAACCGGCCGCTGCGGTGAACCCGCGCGACACGAAGCCGCGGTCCCTACGGAAAGCTCCCCGATAGCGGCACCTTCGCGGAATCAACGGCGGGCCAGTGATGAAACTCCTTTGAGTTGAACGCTGAAATGCCGCCCATGAGGAATACGATCACAAGTCCGATCGCAAAGAAGACTTGAACCACCACGGGCATGCCGCGGCTCTGCGGAATGTCGGCGATGACGGCGTTCGAACGCATGGCCATTCTCCTACGCGATTCCCTGCAGCACGCGAGTGGCCACGAGTATGACGATGAAACAGCCTAGCGCCAGCAACGCGAGCATGACCTTCGTCACGTGATCGTCGAGGCCGCTTTTGGGCCACTCCAATCGCAACGACCAAAGCGCAGCTCCGCCCACCACGAGAGCTCCGATGAGCGCTATGAGGCGCTCGATGGCTGCGAGGTCCATATCCTTCCCCCTAGCGCCACACGTACAGGATGCTGAACAGCGCTACCCAGATGACGTCGACGAAGTGCCAGTACAGCGAAGCGGCGGTTAGACCGAAATAGCGCGCTTGCGTATAGGTGCCCGACAAAGTCTGATTGAGCACGACGACAAGGAAACACACGCCGATGAGCACGTGAAAGCCGTGGAGACCGGTGAGCGTGAAGAACGACGCGCCGTAGATGCTGCCGGCCCAGAGCGTGCTCTCATGGATGAGATTCGTGTATTCGATGGCTTGACCGCCCAAGAACATGGAGCCGAGCACGATCGTTCCGAGCAGCCACCAATAGAACTTCAGATGCTTGCCGTGCTTGAACGATTCCATGGCGAAGTGCATCGTGGCGCCGCTTCCGAACAGCACGATGGAGTTGACGCCGGCCATATAAAGATCCGCCGGCTTGACGCCCGGCGGGGGCCACACCGG
Source organism: Candidatus Eremiobacteraceae bacterium (assembly GCA_036511855.1). Lineage (NCBI taxonomy): Bacteria > Bacillati > Vulcanimicrobiota > Vulcanimicrobiia > Candidatus Eremiobacterales > Candidatus Eremiobacteraceae > Candidatus Eremiobacteraceae bacterium. The sequence continues at coordinate 17,812 of DATCBN010000093.1, forward strand.
CGCCGCGCTGCGCAGATAGAGATACGTGAAGATGAACGACGAGAAGATGATGCAGTCGCTGATCAGAAAAAGCAGAAAGCCGAGCAGGCGGTGATCCCGCTGTTCGGAGTATTGCGCGTCGTCCATCGTCAGGGCGTGGCTTGCCATCGTCGATGCGTCTTCCTTCGTCTAGTGAAGCGGCCTGGCGGTGAGGTATTCCGGCGGCACATCGCGATACGGCAACGGCTGGCCGTAGTCGTAGGGTCCGGCAAGCACGATCGGAATGCGGTCGAAGTTGTAGTACGGCGGCGGGGAGGGGATCATCCATTCGAGAGTGCGGGCACCCCAGGGGTTAGGCCCGGACGCTTCGCCGTTCATCGCGCTCTTGAGCGCGTTATACGCGAAGACGATGAACGACGCCCCAAGCACAAAGGCCGAGATCGAGATGAAGAGATTCGTCTCGCCGTAGATGGGATCGTATGTGGCGACCCGGCGCGGCATCCCGAACAGTCCGATCCAATGCATGGGCAAGAAGGTGGCGTTGAAGCTCACGAACATAAGCCAGAAATGCAGCTTCGCAAGGCGCTCGTCGAGCATGCGGCCCGTCATCTTCGGCCACCAGAAATACAACCCGGCGAAGATGCCGAAAATGCTGCCGCCGAACAGCACGTAGTGCAGGTGCGCCACCACGAAATACGTCGCGTGTTCGTGGATGTCCACGGGTACCGAGGCCAAGAAGATGCCGGTGATGCCGCCGAACGTGAACGTGGATAGGAATCCGAGCACGAACAGCAGCGGCGAGGCCAGCCGGATCTTCCCCGCCCACAGGGTTGCCACCCAGCTGAATACTTTGATGCCGGTGGGGACGGCGATCAGCATGGTGAGCGCCATGAACGGCAGCTGCACCCACTGCGCAAGACCGCTCGTGAACATGTGGTGCGCCCACACCATGAACGACATGAGCCCGATCGCCGTGGACGAGTAGGCGATGGCTTTATAGCCGAAGATGGGCCGTCGCGCAAACGTCGGGATGATCTCAGAGACGATGCCGAACGCCGGCAATATCATGATGTACACGGCCGGATGCGAGTAGAACCAGAAGACGTGCTGCCAGACCACTGGGCTCCCGCCGCGCGACGGATCGTAGAACGGCACGTTGAAGACGCGCTCGATGAAGAGCGCCGCGAGCGCCGCCGAGAGATTCGCGGTGGCGATGAACGAGAGAAATGCGGTGACCGCGGTGGCCCAGACGAAGAGCGGCATGCGCGTCCACGTCATGCCCGGCGCGCGCATCTTGATGATCGTGACCAAGAAGTTGATGCCGGTGATCGTGCTCGAGACGCCGATCAAAAAGATGGCGACGCACCACATGCTCGTCCCAGCCGGCTCTTGCAGGCTGATCGGCGGATATTCCGTCCAGCCCGCTTCCGGCGCGCCGAGCAAGAAGCTGCCGAACAGAAATATGCCCGCCGGCGGCAAGAGCCAGAAGCTGAACATGTTGAGCCACGGAAACGCGACGTCGCGCGCGCCGATCTGCAACGGCATGACGAGGTTGCCGAACGCACCCGTCAATACGGGAATGATCACGAGCCAGACCATCGCCGAGCCGTGCACGGTGTACGCTTCGTTGTAGGTGGTAACGCTTAAGACGTGATTGTTGGGTCCGGCGAGCTGCGCCCGCATGAGTTCGGCGAGCAGACCGGCAAGCACGAAGAACAGCCCCGTGGTGATGAAATATTGGACGGCGATCACTTTGTGATCGAAGCTGAAGACATATTTTTGGACGAACGTCTCGGGCGGCGGATGGATATGCCCGATGGGGGCGTGGGCTACGTCGGCGACTGCCATGTTCTTCTAGTTCGTCCTCTACTTGCGCAGCGTCTGCAGGTACGCGATGAGGTTTGCGATGTCGGCGGGGCTCAATCCGTTGGCCTGCATGTTGGGCATGGTACCCATGACACCCGAGTAGCCCTTCTCGAGAATCGCGGCCGCATCGGCGGGGTCGGCCTTCTTGCCGTCGACGAGCATCGGATGCTTCGGATCGTCGAAAAGATCGGCCAGACCCGGCCCCACTTTCTTCTGGTCGAACGGCGCGGCATTGTGGCACGTCGAGCACTTCTGCTGGAAGAGCGCTTGGCCGGCGGCCGCGTCACCGTGATTGAGCTGCACGGACGGGCCGGCCGATGCTGCCTGATGCTGTTGTTTGGAGAACCACGCGTCGAAATCCGACTGAGAGACCACGTGCACTTTGCCCCACATGTCGGAGTGGCCGAGACCGCAGAACTCGGTGCAGATTATCCTGTACGTCCCGACGACGTCCGGCGTGAAATGAATGGGCACGACCATGCCGGGAACCATGTCTTGTTTCACCCGGAACTCGGGGACCCAAAACGAGTGGATGACGGCGTCTTCTTCTTTGACCTCCGACGATGTGATGTCCATCGTCACCGGCACGTTGACCGGCAAGTAGAGGTCGTTGTACACCGACTGCTTCAAACCCGGATAGCGGAATTCGAAATCCCATTTGTGCCCGATGGCCTCCATCGTGACCGTCGAAGCTTGCGCCCCGTAGTACTCGGGCAGAACTCTGTAGCTGAGCAAACCGAGCGCGAGCATGAGCACCGCCGGGATGGCAGTCCACCACGCCTCAAGCGCGTGATGATCGTGTATCGGCGAGCCGACCGCTTCCATAGAATCGGCCGGGCGCTTGCGGTAACGAATGGCGAAATAGATCAGGAAGCCATTGACGTAGACGAGGATGGGCACGCTGAAGAACGACATGAACCGGAAGAGCCAGTCGATATCGCCGGCAGGCTGCGCGGCCTCCTTGAGAAAGTGGTCGATCGGAAAGACGACCACGCCCCACATGCCGAGCGCGCTGATGACGCCCATGACGATAACGGCTCTCCAAAAGCCGCTATCGATCCGGTAGTCGCCGGGTTCCTGGCTCAACGCTTTAGCGCTTTCTGCAAACTAGTTTGCTCTTGCCGAAATTACACGCCCGCGCGGACTCATCCTAGGCTTGCCCGCCGGCCACGCTGCGGAAATAGTCGCACTGCCGAAGGTGGGAATCGAACCCACATGAGGGGTTACCTCGCGCGATTTTGAGTCGCGTGCGTCTGCCAGTTCCGCCACTTCGGCCATGGATGACGGCGTGGTTTCGCACCACGACCTCAATCCCCTAGTGCATGTACTTCAGCAGCCACGCCACCCAACGCTTTTGCACGTCTTCGGCGCGCACCGGATCTCCCGGATAGTGTCCGCTCACTGGATATGCCCAAAACTCAACGGTGACGCCACGATCTTTGAGCGCATGATACATCTCGTAGGATTGTGTGATGGGCACGCGCGCATCGCCGACGTCGCTCATGATGAGCGTGGGCGTATCGATCGCGGTCGCGTAGGTGATGGGCGATTGCGCCGCATACGCGGCAGCGCCGGCAGCGCTCCACGGCGTCTGACCGTTGAAGCCGAATGCGACGGAGACGTTGTTGTCGGACAGCGCGTATTCGTCGACTTCGTTGTTCACGGCCGCGCCTGCCACCGCCGCCTTCCACACGTGATAGTGAGCTTCCATCCACGATGTCATGTAGCCGCCGTACGACCATCCGCTCACGGCGATGCGCGACTGATCCACCGGATACGCGGCCTCGACGGCTGCGATGCCGGCCATGACGTCGCGGCCCGGGCCGGCGCCGGCATCGTTGACGATGGCATGCCAATAGGTCTCGCCCAGATTGTCGCTGCCGCGATAATTCGGGTTGAAGACGATGCATCCGGCAGCGGCCAGCAGTTGCGATGTAGAGCTCCACGATGTCAGCGAGGCCGAATTGGGGCCGCCGTGGATGACGAGCACCAGCGGGTATTTCTTGGCGGGATCGTATCCCGGGGGCAGCGTGACGGCGCCGTCCTCGTCGAATCCTTCGCTCTGCCATTTTATGTCGACGACACTGCCCAGATCGAGCCCGTCGACGAAACTGTTGTTGGCGGTGAGCCGTTTCGGCGCCGCCGAGGCGGAGGCCATATAGTAGAGCTCGCTTGGGTGCGCAGCGGTCGTGCCGATGAAGGCGATCGAGCCATCGCGCCCGACGCTCGCATCCATCCAGTACGGTTGATTCGGATTGACGTCGCCGGTGTCGATGCGCTGCGGCGTTCCGTTGACGGGCTGCAGCCACATCGCGGCGCGGGTGCCCGCATGTCCGCCGACCAAGAGGGTTTTCCCGTCGGGCATCCAGATCGCACGCTGCAGATTGCTATCGATCGCGCGGGTGGCGTCGTCGCCGTTTCCGCCGGCCGCCGGCGCGACATAGATCTCGTTCTCTCCATTGACATCGCCATCGCGCGGATACCAATACGCGACCCGTGCGCCATCCGGCGAGAATTGCGGGATGCCCTCGTACTTCCCATGCGCCGTCAACGCATGCACGTTGCCGCTCGAAACGTCGACGAGGGCGACGTACCCCTGAGAATAGTCGCCATACACGGCGTTCGGCAACCTCGTGATCGCGATCTGCGCGCCGTCCGGCGACCACGATAGCGGCGAACCGGGCGGCCCGGGCGGCTCACTCGCCGGCACGCTCCACGAACCGCTCGTCAGCCGGCGGTTGCCGGTGCCGTCGGCGTTGACGATCCAGATATGCGACGGGACGTCTGCTGCCCGTCCAAGATAATTGCCGTCGCCCACGACGAATCCGTCGTGATGCTTTGCGATCGCTGCCTTGTCGGGCGCGTCATCTTGGGTGACGTACGCGATCTTCGATCCGTCCGGGCTCCACGCGAATTGCTGCACCCCGTTCGGCGCGTGCGTCAACGCCTGGGCATCGCCGCCTGCCATCTGCATGCTGAAGAGCTGCTCTTCTTCGTCCGAGCCGTCCGTAACGGACGCAAGAAACGAAAGAGTCGCGCCGTCGGGCGACCAGCGCGGCGAGCCAAGGCCGGCACGGTCGTGGGTGAGCGACCGCATCGCGCCGCTCGCGACGTCGACCAAAACTAGTTCGTTCTTGAACGTATCCTTTGCGAAATCGGGCCGGCTCACGAGCAGCACGATCTGTTTGCCGTCCGGCGAGATCTGAGGATCGTTCAGACTAACGCCCTTGCGCAGATCGTCGAAAGTCAACGCTCGGGCCGACGCCGTGGCCGGCCAGAGAGCGACGAAGCACATAATGGCCATCGCCGCGAATGCGAAGAATGATCGCTCGCGCGCTTTCACCGCTCTTACCTCGCCGTCATGGAAAGATACTTGCCGAACCAATCGGCATAGCGTTGGAATATGTCGAACGTTCGAACCGGATCGCGCGGGAAGTGGCCCGTCACCGGGTACGCCACGTATTGGACCGGCGCTCCGGTCTCTTTGAGCGCGTGGTAGAACTCGTACACTTGCGGAGTGGGTACGCGAAAGTCGCCGGTGTCGGAGAGTATGAGCGTGGGTGTGTTCACGCCCGCCGCTTCCGAAATCGCCGACTCGGCGCGGTAGAGCTGCTCGCCTTGCGTGGTCCAGGGTCCAACTTCGCCCGCGATAGCGCGTTCGTAGTAGAGCGCGTCGGAAAGATTGTACTCGGACGCCCAATCGGTGACCGCTGCCCCCGCGACCGCGGCTTTCCACACGTGGTAGTGCGTGATGAGCCATGCGGTGAGACATCCGCCCTCGGACCACCCGCCGACCGCGATGTTCGAAGAATCGACGAAACCCTGGCTTTCGACCGCTGCGATGCCGGCCATGATGTCGCGGCCGGGTCCGGCGCCGAGATCGCCGATGGTCGCCTCTTGATATTTCGCGCCGAGATTGTCACTGCCGCGGTAGTTAGGCTCGAACACCGCATCGCCGTGCGCGGCGAGCACGCGATCGAGTCCTCCGAATCCGCCTGCGCCGAATCCCATCCCCGACGCCGCGGTCGGCCCGCCGTGGATGATGACCACGAGCGGGTACCGGGTGCCCGCGACGGGGTGCGGCGGAAGCACGAGCGCGCCGTCCTCGTGAAAGCCTTCAAAGGTCCAATCGATTTCGCGTACGTCGGTGCTGTCGAGTGCCCCGATCTTCGCGTTGAGATCCGTCAATCGGCGCGGCGGCGACGTGGACGAGGCCATGACGTAGACTTCCGAAGGACCATGAGGACGGCGGCCGACGAGTGCGATCGCACCCGTTTTTGCCACCGAGCTCGCGGATACGGCGACGTCCCCGAGCGGCAACCGTGCGGGCGTGCCGGCGAGCGGCACGCGCCACAATGCTACGCTCACGCCGTCGTTCCCGATCACGAGCAGTGACGAACTATCCGGCATCCAGTCAAGCGGCGCGACGTTTCGATCCAGCGTTGCGCCCGCGCTTGTGCCCGCGCCACCGGCGGCGGGCGACACATATGCCCCGAATTGGTCGACGACGGAGCTGCCGGCAGTGAAACTGTACGCCACGTTGCGGCCGTCGGGAGAGAACAGCGGCGACGATTCCAGACTCGTCCGGCCAGTCAACCCGGCGACGGAAGCAGTGCGGATATCGACGAGCACGATGCGCGTTCGATCGGCATCGCCCGAGTCCGGTGGAGTCTGCGCCGTCACCGCAACGCGGTTCCCATCGGGTGACCACGAGGGCGAACTCAAACGCCAGTCGTCGTGCGTGAGCCTGCGACCCGCGCCGCCCGATGCGGCGACGAGCCACAACTGCGACGTTGGAGGAGCGGCGCGCGCGAGATAATCGTTGTCGCCCACCGCGAACGCGTCGAGATGATGGTCGATATCGCGTTTGTTCGGCGGATCGTCGTCGGCGATGTAGGCGAAAGCGTTGCCATCCGGACGCCAAGCGTAGTCGTCGATCCCGTTCTTCGCACTCGTCGCCGCTTTTGGCTCGCCGCCGTCCATCGGCATGATCCAGACCTGCGGAGCCGCGTCGTCGCTGCTGCCGGCGGTGGAAACGAACGCCAACTTCGTGCCGTCCGGCGACCAGCGAGGCTCGCTGACGTCTCGCCGGTCGTACGTCAATTGGCGCACAGCACCCGTGCGCGCGTCGACGAGTTCTAACTCCCTGTTCACGGCATCGCGCTCGAAGTCGTTGCGCGACGTGATGACTGCGATGAACCTCCCGTTAGGAGAGATCTCCGGCGCGGATAACCCGACCAGGCCTTTCAGATCTTTAAGTTCGAGCGGCCGCGCGAGCGCGGCGTATGCCGGAATGCACGCTAACGTGGCGGCGAGCGCCGCGATGATGCGGATCCTCATTTCGCGTACTTCGTGAGCCACGCGATCCAGCGCCGTGTGACATCTTCATTTCGCACGGGATCTCCGGGGAAATGCACGTCCACCGGGTAGGCGATGAATTGCACCTTGACGCCATGATCCTTCAGCGCGTGATACATCTCGTAGGAGTTCACGATCGGCACGTTGGCGTCCCCGACATCGCCCATGATCAGCGTCGGCGCCGTGACGCGATCGGCATAGGTCAATGGGGATTGTTCTATCCACATGGCTCTCGTCCGCGCATCGTATGGCCCCCCGCCGAAGAAGTCTGCGGCGTCGCCTTCCTGGTACCACGCTATCGTGTAGTCGAGCGGATAGTCGTTGAGCGCGGCACCGGCAACCGCCGCTTTCCACACCGGATAATGCCCTTCCATCCACGACGTCATGTAGCCGCCGTACGACCAGCCGGAAACCGTCATGCGTGACGCGTCCACGAAGCCGAGCTTCAACAGCGCAGCGACGCCGGCCATCACATCCTTGCCAGGTCCGTCGCCGCCGTCGCGATAGATCGCGTGCTGGTATGCGTCGCCCAGATTCGTGCTGCCGCGATAGTTGGGCTGGAAGACCACGAATCCGCGCGCCGCTAGCAGTTGGCCGAGCGGGTCGAACGTGATCGCGTCCGCACCTTGCGGCCCGCCGTGGATGTAGACCGCCAGCGGGTATTTCTTCGACGCGGTGAAGCCCGGCGGCGAGGTGAGAATACCGTCTTCTGCGTAGCCGCCTGTACCCGTCCACGTGAGTTCGCGAACCGTGCCCAATTGCAGCGCTTCCGTCGCGGCGTTGAAGTTCGTGAGTTTGCGAACCGGCACGTCGGGCGACGCGAGGTAGTACACCTCGCCGGGATTGGACGCCGTGTTTCCCACGAACGCGATGGCCCCGTTCTTGCCGACTGTCCCATCGTTGCCGAAGTTCACTTCACCGAGTGCTATTTTCTTGGCCGGCCCGCCGACGGGCGCGTTCCACAGGGAAACCCGGGCACCGTCTTCTCCGGCTTCGTAAAGAGCCGCGCCGTCCGCCGTCCAACGGTACCAATCGATGTTCCGATCGAGCGCGGGCGTGGCGACGGTCCCCTTTCCGCCGCTCTGAGGCAGGACCACGACGTTTGCGTCGCTGTCAAACGTTCCGTGCCGGTACCACGTCGTCGCAATTTGATTACTTACCGGCGAATACTCCGGTCCGATCAGCCACGCGCGCTGGCCCGCTAGGGTTTGCATGGCTCCTGAATGGCTGTCAACGATCGCGATGGTGGCCGGGTCACTGTCTCCGTAGACGGCGTTCGGCAGCTTGGTGATGGCGATGTGGCTTCCGTCGGGCGACCACGAGATGCCGGTGCCGGCGCCGCCGTCGGGAGTGGAGAGGCTCCACGTGCCGTGGGTCAGCCGCTTGGACCTCGAACCGTCGGCCGCGGCGAGCCAGATGTGCGACGGAAGCGACGCCTCTCTGCGAAGATAGTCGTTGTTGCCCACTTCGAATCCGTCGAGAAAACGATCGGCCCCTTCGCGCTTCGGCTTCTCGTCCTGGCAGACGAACGCGACTTGCGTTCCGTCGGGCTTCCATTCGATTTGCTCGACATCGTTCGCCGCCTTTGTGATCTTGACGGCGTCGCCGCCGCTCATCGGCAGCACGAATACCTGATCCGTTGATTGGTCATCGTCGCCGACGGATGCGATGAAGGCCAGCCGGTCGCCGCTCGGAGACCAACGCGGCGACGAGACGTCGTCCCGACCTTGCGTGAGCACTCGTTGCGCGCCGGTCGCGATATCGATCAAGACCACTGAAGAGTCGCGCCGGTCTTCATCCCAATTCACACGCGAGACCACCACCACGACGGACTTTCCGTCGGGCGAGAGCTGCGGCTCGCTCACGTCAACGATGCGGCGCATGTCGTCCAACACTATCATGCGCGCGTTCGCACGAGACAGCGACGCGAGGACTGACAGCAGACAGCAGACGGCAACGACGGCAAATCTCATACGATCACTTTCTTAGAACGAATGCGCGGCTCCGATATTTCGTGCTTTTTAGGACCCTGCGCGGCATTCCTCGCGCTGGTCAGGCCGCGAGGACGGCCGGCTCGGGCAACGAGAATGCGAGGAGCGCGCAAACCGCGGATAAGGCGGCGCACAGCGCGAATTCATCGCGCAGCGCAGTTGCTGCGCCGCCTGCGTTGGCAAACGCGAGAAACGCACCGATGACCACCGGAGCCGTGATCGATCCCGAGGTGCCCAACATCGTCGCGACCCCGGTTGCTGCGCCCGATCGATTCGCCGGCACGTAGCGCAAGATGAGCGCGTTCGGCGGCGCCGAGGCAAGGCCAAGTCCCAATCCGCCCAAAGCCATAGCCGCGACCACTGCGGCCACCGACGTGAATCCGGCGAGCGCACCTGCGGAGACGGCCACAAGGAGCACGCCGGTGGACAAGAGCGCGCGGGTTCCCAAACGATTGATGAGCGCTCCGCCTGCGATCGCACCGGCGACATACAAGACCGCCAGGATGAAAAGTGCGAGGCTCGCTGTGGCGGCGCTTGCGTGGAATTGCGCGATGAAGTATGTGGCCGAATATATCGTGAGCGAGAAGCTCGGGATTCCGAAGACCACGCCGAGCGCATACAGCATCGCCGGGCCACGCGCTGCGAAAAGCGCAGGATCGATCAGCGGCGCTTCTGTGTGACGGATGTGCCACACGAAAGTCCCCATGCTTGCGATCGCGCCGAAAATGCCGAGGAGCGATCGGTCGTGGGCTCCTGTGACGGCGAACATCAAACATGCCGCGAACAATGCGATCAAGAGCGCGCCGATCGCATCGAACGATTTGGCGCGCGCGCGGTTTAGCGCGATCGCGTCGTCGGGCAGCGACGTGGCCAGCAAGATAGTTAGGATGCCGGTCGCGACATTCACGGCGAAGACCGGATGCCATGGATACGCGCTCAGATCTGCGGCGAGCGCGCCGTTTACGTGCGAGGACGCGGCAAGCGCGCCGGCCACGATCGCTCCACCCAGCAGCGCCCCAGCCATCGTACCGATCCCGAACACGCCGTACAACGCGCCGAGCGCGCCTCCGCGGCGATCGGGAGGCAGGACGTCGCCGATGATCGCGGTCGCGATCGGCTGGATGCCGCCGGCGCCGAGCGCTTGGATGATGCGGCCCGCCACGAGAAGCGGGAGCGATGTCGCAAAGGCACACGCACACGACCCGGCGACGAACAGCACCATACACCAGGTGAACATACGCCGCCGTCCGTACGAATCGGAAAGCGTGCCCATGAGCGGCTGCGCGATCAACGATCCCGTCGCGTACGTGGCGACGATCCAGCCGACATCGGCCAGACTGGCGCCCAGCGACGATGCGATGCCGGGCAGGAGCGGTCCGAACATGGTCAACGGCAGCGCGCGGGCGAAGACGCCGAAGAGCAACGGCCGCATGAACGGAGCGAGCGCCGGACTCTCGACGCTCGCGATGCTCGAAGCCCGGCTCATGGCGCTACACGCCGGGCCCGTGGCCGAAGCGGTCTACCGCCATCGCGACGAACAGCAACGCGAGGTAGAGCATCGAAAAGCGATACATGAGACCTTCGCTTTGTCGCGATCCCGTTCGCGCCACCCACACGGCAAAGGCGAGAAATATCGCGTCGAGCGCCAGCGCGCACGCGAGGTAGACGAGGCCCATGAGATGCAGCGGCACAAGGCCCAGCGTGACGGCCGTCAACGCGGCGGTATAGATGAACATCTGTTTCTTGGTCTCGGCGTCGCCGCGCACGGCAGGCAGCATGGGTATGCCGACCCGTGCATACTCGTCCTTCTTCATCAGCGCCAGCGCCCAAAAATGAGGCGGCGTCCAAACGAAGACGATCACGAACAACAATATCGCGGTAAGACCAACGTGGTCGGTGACCGCGGCCCAGCCGACGAGCGGCGGGATCGCTCCGGCCGCACCGCCGATGACGATATTTTGCGGCGTCGCGCGCTTGAGCCACATGGTATAGATGAAGACGTAATACAAGATGCCGGTGGTGGACAGCGCCGCCGCGAGGAGATTCACGGTGAGCGCGAGCTGGACGAATGCCGCGGCGCCGAGGACGATGCCAAAAACAAGCGCGTCGCGCGGCTGAATTCGTCCGCTCGGAATCGGCCGCTTTTTGGTCCGCGCCATGAGCGCGTCGATGTCGCGATCCCAATACATGTTGATGGCGGCTGACGACGCCGATGCGAGCGCGCCTCCGAGCAGCGTCCAAAAAACGAGAATGGGCGACGGCCAGCCGCCCGCGGCCATCATCATCGCCGTGAACGTGGTGAAGAGCAGCAACGACATCACGTTCGGCTTTGTGAGGCCGAGGTAGTCGCGCACCGTGCTCAAGCCGGCACCCGCTGCCGGCGGTAGGCGGCATAGGCGAGGACCGCGAGCGCTGCAGTCAAAAGCGCGCCGTTTGCTTCATGCCAAACCCGAAGTACCGGATCGAGCCGCGACATCACCGTAAGTGTTCCCAGCACGCCTTGCAGAATGACGAGCGCGAGCGCCAGCCATGAGATCGCGACGATGTCGCTGCGAGCGCGCTGCGTCGCGAGCGCCGTCACAAACGTGACCAGCACCGCGGCGATAGTGGCGTACGCCGCGAAGCGGTGGCCCATATGGATCTGTTGGGCTAGTGTGACTGCGCCGGCCATGCCGTTGCACAATGGGAATCCAACGCACGCCAGGCCGTCGTTGGCGGCGCTCATGTAGCCTGCAGCGAACACGGCGGCGAACGCCACGATGGTGGTCGCGAGCGCTAGCCTTGCAAAGCCCCTGCCTGAGCTTTGGCGCGACGACGGCTCCGAACCGCGCGCGATCACCGCCACTATCAACAGTGTGACAAACGTGAGAAACCCGACCAGCAGATGGAGCGCGACAGTCGGCGGATTGTTCTGAAATTTGATGGTCAACCAGCCGGCGACGATTTGCGCGACGATCAGTCCGACGCCGACGCTTGCCGCGCGAAACGCGCCGGGAACCTCTGCTCGACAGCGATAGGCCATGATGAAGGTCAATGCGATGATGCTCGTGACGATGATGGCGCCGAGACGGTGCGACCATTCGTACACCGTCGGATTGTCGAGCGAGGGCAGCCACGCGCCTTGGCAACGCGGCCAATCCGGACAGGTCATGCCCGCCCCGTTCACGCGCACGACTGCGCCCCATACCACAAGCGCGAACGACAGGATGGCAGACGCCAGACTGACTCGCCTCAAACCTGTGAGGGCGGCGGAAGCGACGATGGCTGGATTCCTTTCGGCGAGGCGTGCTCGTCGTTTTTTGCCGCGCGTGGCGTGCTTCTCCTGTGCCAAGCGGCGATTCTAAGATATCCGCTGTTTCGGCGACGTGCGACTTTGGTCGGGCGATTCGTGAGAAAGGTGCGTGCCGCGCGCGCCGCGCATCGGCATTCGATGGCTTCTCTCCGCTTCGGCCCGCCGGGGATCGTTTCGTCTGAGGCGCATATCCCGGGCGACAAGTCTATTTCGCATCGAGCGCTCTTGTTGTCCGCGTGCGCGCGCGGCACGACCACGATGATGGGACTCAATCGCGGCGACGATACGCTAGCCACCATGCGCGCGTTGCGCGCCCTAGGAATCGCCGTCGACGACGAGGGTGCGACGGTGCGCGTTTCCGGTGGCAACTTCGCGGCCGACGCCGGCACGATCGATTGCGGCAATTCCGGCACCACGATGCGGCTTTTGATGGGAATACTGGCAGGCCGCACGTCGTGCGCGCTCGATGGGGACGCGAGCCTTCGTCGACGCCCGATGGAACGGGTTGCAGCGCCGCTTCGCTCGATGGGAGCGGAGATCGCCACCGCCGCGGGCGGGGTGCCCCCGGTCAACATGCGGCTCGGCGGCGATTTGCGCGCGATCGACTACGCGCTGCCGGTCGCGTCAGCTCAGGTGAAATCGGCGATCTTGCTCGCCGGCCTACGAGCGAACGCCGTCACCACCGTCCGCTCACCTTACGCATCGCGGGATCACACCGAACGGATGCTGGCCTCCATGGGGGTTTCGGTTCGCGTTGACGGCCTCGCTACGAGCATTCAACCCGGAGTCTTGCACGCGATCGAACTTCTCGAAGTGCCGGGTGATCCGTCGGCGGCCGTCTTTTTCTTGATCGCTGCGGCCGCAAAGCCACGCGCGAAAATGCTCGCGCGCGATGTCTGCGTCAATCCGACGCGCACCGGCGCATTTGAGATCATGCGTTCAATGGGTGCGCGGTTGGCCGTCGGCGCGGAGTCGCTCCGGCATGGCGAGCCGGTCGCGGCCATCAGCATCGAGGGCGGTGCTGGGCTTCATGGCGTCGAGATTCCGCACGAGATCGTGCCGAGCCTCATCGACGAGATTCCCGCGCTGTGCGCGCTTGCGACGCTGGCCGAAGGCGAGTTCATCGTGCGCGGTGCCGCCGAGTTGCGCGTCAAAGAATCCGATCGCATCGAGTCGACCGCTCGAATGCTGCGCGCTTTCGGTGCAGAAGCGATTGAAACCGATGACGGTATTATCGTGCGCGGCGGCGCGACGTTGCGCGCACCGGCTGCGATCGACACGAATGGAGACCATCGCATAGGCATGTCGGCGGCGGCGCTTGCCGTCGCCATCGGTGCGCCGATCGAAATCCGGGATTCCGCGTGTATCGACACGTCGTTCCCCGACTTCGCGACCCACTGGACCGCCGCATTTGGAATGGCTTACGTCGATTCGTACTAGGGCAAGCAACGCTTGCCCCAAAAAAATGGGCAAGCGTTGCTTGCCCTCCTACATCAGTCGCCCTGGGCGAGCGATGCTCGCCCTAATACCAATCGTGGAGCATGCCGCGCAATCGCGGCACGAGCAATTCCAGCGAGGCGTCAACCACGAACGCCATGATAGAGATCTGACTTGCGTAGGCGCCGACCGATGCGGCTGCAGCGTTTATCGTTGTGGCGGCGGTTTCAAATCTGTGACTCGCCTCTTCCAACTTGGTCCCGGCTGCAGCGAACGACTCAAACGAGTCGCGTGCCTTCTCGATAGCGAGCAAACTTGGATGTTTCGCCAACCGGATCGTCAGCGTGCGCAGACGCAACGCGGGCCGGATGCACAAACCCGCGAAGATGAGGCAGGCGATAGCGCCGGCTATCAATCCCGCGTATGTCACTCCGATCACGGTGATTTCGACGATTTCGGGTCCGAGGAAGATTTGGAGTCGGGTGACTTCGATTCCGACGGCTTGCTTTCAGCGGACTTGCCGCCGGAAGGCTTCTCTTGCGCCGGCTTGCTTTCGCCCGATTTGCTTTCTCCGGACTTGCCTTCGCCCGCCTTACTCTCTCCCGGCTTGCCTTCGCTTGGCTTTGCCTCGCCGGACTTGTCGCCTTGCGAATCGGACGATTGAGCGCGAACGCCGCTTTTCGTATAGTCGGTCTTGTGGAAACCGCTGCCCTTGAACACGAGGCCTATCGGATGGAAAACCCTGATGAGCTGGCCTCCGCAGGTCGGACACTTCGTGGGGCGCTCGTCGTTGAATCCGTGCGAGATTTCGTGCGTTTCGCCGCACGACTTGCAGCGATATTCGTAAACTGGCATTCGTCGATGGTTACGCTACCTGAGGCGACCGGTTGACCGCGTGCAACTGATGGCTCTGGACGGCGGTTCGCGCCGCTTCATCGGTCGGGAATTCGTCGGCGTGATATCTTGGTTCCGCGCTATCCTCGAGGAGGCCGCGCAGATGCGTCAGCGATTCTTGCAGACCTCGCCGCGCGCGCCGGCGGCGGAAAATCGCGTCGTACAGCGCCGGGAACATCCCGCCGAAAACGGGATAGCCCTCGGTGATCGAAACGCGCGACGCAGAACCCCGCTGTTCGAAACGAAAATCGAACCGGCGGGCAGCCGAAAGCTCGCCTTCCAACGACAGAAATGCGTTGCGGACGTAGCGCGTGACTTCAAAGATCTCTTGCCGGCGGTTGCGCCCCTCGGCCATGCAAACGCGAAGGACCGCGCCGAGCTCAAGTTCCTGGGTCTCCGGAAGATGGGCATTGACCATGCTTGCGAGCCACATGGGCCAGCGCGCGATGTCTGTCGCAAATGCGAACGCGCGCGCTACGGAAACTGAGAGGTCGATGTGCTCCCGGCAAACGATCTTCATCCGCGTCCCCCTACATAGTGATACACCGTGCCGAAAAGGCGGCGGCGGCGATGGCGCGAAGCCGATGCTCTCGTAGTTTTATTGGAATCGCGGTCGGAAAAACCTGCTTGCGGTCCCGCATGACGAAGTGCTGGAGTGTGAATCGATGGTGCGGGTCCGTGTCGCAGCGCTTGCTGTGAAAAAAGAAAAGATACTCCTCGCGCGTCATGTGAAAGCGAATCGGTCGGCATTTCTTCTGCCTGGCGGCGGCATGGAATGCGGCGAAACGGCGGCTGAAACGCTGTTGCGCGAGCTTCGTGAAGAAGCCGGCGTCGATGCGCGCATCGGCGACCTCCGCTATGTGATGGAAGCCCGTTCGCCAGATGGCAAACGGCATATCCTGCAGTTGGTCTTCGCTGCGAAGATCGATGGCGAGATCGGCGCATCGCTCGATCCCCGTGTGGCAGAGTGCGCGTGGCATCCCATCGGCGACCTTCGGACGATACGGATGCATCCCGACGCCGGTTCGACGATTGCCGACGACTTGGCCGGCGGAGCAGCGCCTGCGTGCCGATATCTGCTCGCTCCCTGGCGCGAATGAGGTAATGTAGGAGGGCGACCAACGGTCGCCCATGGGCAAGCGGGGCCGACCATAAAAGTCGGCCCCTACGTTTCTATTTGTTGTAGCGCAGGAACGCTGGAACTTCGATCTCATCCATGTTGATGGGCTTGACCTTTTCCATATCGCCCACACCGAGCACGCGCTGACGCTCGCGCGCGCGCGATCCGAATCCCGTCGCAAGCACCGTGACGCGCACTTCGTTGCCCATGCTCTCGTCGATGGTGGCGCCGAAGATGACTTCGGCTTCGGGATCCACCGACTTGCTGATGGCCTCCGCCGCTTCGTTCACTTCGTACATCGAAAGATCCGGGCCGCCGTAGATATTGAAGATCACGCCGCGGGCGCCGTCGATGGTGGCCTCGAGGAGCGGGCTCGATACCGCTTTCTGTGCGGCATCCGCTGCGCGCCGTTCACCGGTTCCTATGCCGATGCCCATGAGCGCGGAACCGGCGTCCGTCATCACGCGCCGCACGTCGGCGAAATCGAGGTTGATCAATCCGGGCTTGGTGATGAGATCGGTGATGCCTTGGATGCCTTGGCGCAGCACGTCGTCGGCCGACCGGAATGCCTCCATGAGCGGCGTGCGCTTCTCGATGATGGAGAGCAGGCGGTCGTTAGGAATCACGATCAGTGTGTCGACTTTTTGTTCGAGCTCGGCGATGCCGCGTTCTGCGATCTGTGCGCGCTTGCGCAGTTCGAACCCGAAGGGTTTGGTGACCACGCCGACCGTAAGCGCCCCAGCGGCCCGTGCGAGCTCGGCAACGATGGGTGCCGCACCCGTGCCGGTGCCGCCGCCCATCCCCGCAGTGATGAAGACGAGGTCGGTGCCCTCGACGAGCATCGCGAGATCTTCCTTCGATTCTTCTGCCGCCTGGCGACCGATCTCCGGATCCGCGCCCGCCCCGAGGCCGCGCGTGAGATTCTGTCCGATCTGCACGCGATTTTCCGTGCGCGAATTCTTCAACGCTTGGATATCGCAGTTGACGGAGAAGAACTCCGCCCCGTTGATGCCGGAGTCGACCATTCGATCGATAGCGTTGCAGCCGCCGCCGCCGACGCCGATCACCTTGATGCTGGCCATATGTTCGGGAACGTAGCGACGCTGATCGGTCATGTTCTTCCTCCTGGCTTTCTTCATAAGTGATGCGACGTCGAGCGCCGCTTAGCCCAACAAGTCTTTCCACCAGGCCACGAGCCGGCCGCCGACGCCCGGGCCATAGGATCGCGATGGCGTTGCTCCCGCATCCGAATGCGCGCCGAAAAGCGCGAGTCCGACTGCGGTGGCATACGCCGGATGCTTTATCGTATCCGTCAGACCTCCGACGTGCATGGGCACGCCGACGCGAGACGGCAGGTCGAAGAAGTCCGCCGCGAGGGAATCAAGCCCCCTGAGCTCGGCGCCGCCGCCGGTGAGCACGAGTTCTGCGAGCATGACTTCGGGCGGGCAGTTCTCGGCGAGGTTCGCACGCACGAGTTTGAAGATCTCGGTCATGCGCGCGACGATGATCTGGCGTAGAAAGCTTTTCGACGCGGCGCGCGATGTGCGGCCCGAAAGCGCTTTCACCTCAAACGTCTCGTCGCCGAGATCCAGTGCGAGATTCGCCGTACCGAAAGCGTGTTTGATGTTCTCCGCTTCTTGAAAACTGGTCTTCAATCCGAGCGCGATGTCGTTGGTGACGATGTTGCCGCCAACCGGCACCGTCCACGTGTGGTAGACGCCTCCGCCCCAGTATACGGCGATGTCGGTCGTGCCCCCGCCGATGTCGAGCAGCACGACGCCCGAGTTTCTCTCCTCGGGGAGAAGGACCGCCTCGCCTGCCGCGAGCGGCTCGAAGACGACGGCCGACGGCTCGATGCCCGCGCGGTGCACGCACTTCAACACGTTGGCCACGAATGACGAACCCGCAGTGACGACATGCGTGTCCACTTCTAGACGCGCACCCGACATGCCGACCGGATCGGTGATCCCGTTTTGACCGTCGACCGCGAATTCGCGGGGCAGTGTGTGGATGATCTGGCGCTCCGCCGGCAGCGTGATGATCGTGCTCGCGTCGACGACTCGCTTGACGTCGCCAGCCGCGACTTCGCGCTCCTCGCCTCCTACCGCGACGATGCCGTGCGCGTTCTGCGACCGCACGTGTTCGCCGGTGATGCCGACGAACGCCGTCTCGATGTTGGTGCCGGCCATTCTTTCGGCGCTTTCGGTGGCGGCCTCGATCGACTTCACGGTCTCTTCGAGGTCGGTGACCACGCCTTTGCGCAGCCCAAGCGACGGCGCGACCCCGAAGCCCACGATATCTATGGCGCCATCGCGCCCGATCGAGGCGATGACCGCCGCGGTCTTCGTGGTGCCGATGTCCAGGCCGGCGATAACGTCGCTACGCGCCACTTACGACCTCAAAAACTGTCCACAGCCTGTGGATAATTTGCCTGCAAGAACGCAACGAGCGACCGTGAAGGTCGCCGCGATCATTCGCGGCTCTGCATTCAAAGTGCACACGCACTTCCCTCTTTCGCATCGTCATCTGAATAGCACCGTCGGCGCGCGCGCGCTGCGTAGATCGACGTATGCGACGTTGCGCGGCGACGCGATCTTCACCGCGATGAGCCGGTAGAGCTGCACCTTCTGCGCGAGTCCATCGGGGGCGCCGAACAAGACGCGGAGATGATCCGCGGTCTCGACACCGATGCCGGTCGCGCCGCCGATGTCGATGGATCGCACCGTCAGGCCGGCGGTCTGAAGAGTGCGATAGGCTTGGTACGCGACTGCCGCATCGGTGTTCGACAGGTCGGCGCCGGCTGTGACCGCGGCCGCCGGAAGTCCGGCCACATCTATTTCCGGCAGACCCACATCGCGGGGATCGTCGGGCCCGATGGCGAGAACGTGCATCTTCGAGTCGAGAAGCGCCCGCCCGGCAAGCGGTTCTTCAGCGGAACCAGCGGCCGCCAGGTCGAGACGGGCCGCCGGACGGCGTTCGACCACGCTCACGCTGACTCTATTCGGCCACGCGCGAGAAATCGTCGCCGTGTTCGTCCACGGCAAGCTTTCGATGCGCTTGACGGCCGACCGGGTATCGAGCAGCCAGATGTTCGCGCCGGACGGCAGCGTCGCCGCCGATAGCACTTCGGCTGCTGAAGAACGCGAACAGCCGCTGACGTCGACTTGACCCAGGGCCAGGCGGGGATCTTGCGACGCCCGCACGCCGGCGTATGCCACCCCCCCGAACGCTGCAACGACCGCGAGCGTGATCAGGAAGCGCACGATGGCGGTTCGCAGGCCGCGCCTTGCGCGGCCTGCGCCTGCGCTACGCCCGGCCACACGCATCTCCCTTGGACACGAGCGCGAGCGCCTCTGCCACACCGGCGCCACGCACAGCGACCACGCGCATGGCAGCTTTCTTCGCCGCATCCGTCGCGTTCGCCACCGCGTAGCTTTCCGCCGCGACGCGGAACATCGGAACGTCGTTGTCTGAATCGCCTATCGCGGCGCACTCCGAAAGAGCCACCCCAAGTATGCCAGCCATCCGGACGAGAGCGTGGCCCTTGTCGGCCGCCGGATCGGTCACCTCGAGATACTGAGGCAAGCTCCTGCAAACGTTGGCGTGCAGACCAAGCTGGCCCGACAGCAACGGCAGATCTCTGACGACGGCGTCGGGCGCACCGATCGCCAACAATTTTATCAAAGCGCCCGGCGGAGCGGCTCCGGTGAGCAGCACGCGGAGATCCGGCACCATCACCGGCTCGACGCGCGCAAGCCGCAGATATTCGTCGGACGCGGCGCTGCTATGATCGAGGTACAGCGTGTCGCCGAAATAGAGCTGCAGGTCGTAGGCTCGGGCCCGCAACACATCGTACGCCGCCAGCGCGATGGCCGGGCGAAGCGGAACGACGTGCAACAACTCGCCGCTGTCCAGGTCGTAGATGACGCCGCCTTGCAGAGCGGCCAACGGACCTCGCAATCCGAGGTCCGACGCGAACGGTCGTGACGCGGCGAACAACCTTCCTGTGGCCAGCACGACATGGATGCCGGCGGCGACGACGCGCGCGATCGCGCCGCGATCTGCGTCGGAAATCTTCAGATCGCTGCCGATCAGGGTTCCGTCCAGATCGATCGCCACCAGACGAACGCTCACCGGTCGTCCGCCTGCCACACGTTGTCGCCGCCGAAGAGTCCGGCGAGTTCGGCGCACATCGCATCGGTGATGGCGACCGATTGCTTGAGCGGCCGCGTATCGCCGTCTTTACCCGCGTGCAGCACGATTTTGCCTGAGCCGCCCGTCGCAGAGGAGACGAGGTCCCGCAGCCGCCCGAGCCGGCGCGCATCGTCGGCGTCGCCGCACAAGCGGACGTTGAGGATCGGTGAATCACTGTGGGGCCGACCTTTATGGTCGGCCTGGTCTCCGTTCGACTCCGCAGGCAGCACATTCTGTTTGTCCTGGCCGACCGTAAAGGTCGGCCCCACAGATTTGTCCTGGCCGACCATAAAGGACGGCATTACAGATCTCGCCTTGCTGGACTGCACCGCAGGCGCCGACGCAAAGGGCCACGCCTCCACTACTTGCAGGCTTATCTCGGGGCGCTCTTCTTCTGTCGGATCCCCCGCATCGGCGACGACCGGCATCGGCCCCCCTTTTGGACCTGGCCGTCGTTCCTTTATGCGTGCCTTGACGATGACGATCGCATCGTCGCTGAAGACTTGCGACAGTTGCGGATACCATTTTGGAAACACGACCAACTCGATCGCGCTTGTCTGGTCTTCGAGTTTTGCGATGAGCATCTGGCCGCCGGCCTTTGTCACGACCCTGCGCGACGACGTCACGACGCCACCCGCGAACACGAGCTCGTCTTCGGGCAAGTCGCGCAATCCGGCGATGGTCGACGTGGTGCGCCGCGCGAGATCGGCGGCTTTGTCGGCGAGCGGATGTCCGGAGATGTAAAGGCCGATCGCTTCCTTTTCCTGGGCCAGGCGGACGGGAATCGGCAAGTCCGGCAACTGCGGCAGCGAAGGCGGCGGCAATTCGTCACCACCGCCTCCGAAAAGCGACGTCTGACCTAGATCGCGCTCTTCCGCCAGCCGTTGTCCGTAGTCCAACGCAGCTTCCACATGCGCGAGCTTTTGCGCTCGGTTGCCGGCAAATCCGTCCATCGCGCCGGCTTTGACCAGCGACTCGAGCACGCGACGATTCATCTGCCGGGAATCGACCCGCGAGCAAAGATGAGCGAGCGACGAAAAGCGCCCATGCGAGCGGTGTTCGAGCAGTTCGCGGATAGCGCCGTCGCCCACGTTTTTCACCGCGGCCAGACCGAAGCGGATCGCGCCGTCCACCACCGTGAAGTCGGTGAAGCTCTCATTCACGTCCGGCGGCAAGATCTTCAAGCCGGTGCGCGCGCATTCGGCCAGATACTCGACGAGCTTATCGGTATTGCCTTTGACGGACGTGAGAAGCGCGGCCATGAACGCGAGCGGATGGTTGGCTTTGAGCCATGCCGTGCGGTAGGCGAGCAATCCGTAGCACACCGAGTGTGCTTTGTTGAATCCGTAGCCGGCGAACGGTTCGATGAACTGCCAGATCCGCGTCGCGAGCGGCGCATCGATCCCATGCGCCATGCAGCCGTTGACGAACTTCTCGCGCTCGACCGGGATCTTCTCTTTGATCTTCTTGCCGATGACCTTGCGCATCGAGTCGGCCTGCCCCACCGAATACCCGGCGAGATCACGGCACATCTGCATGACTTGTTCTTGATAGACCGCGATGCCGTACGTCTCTTCGAGGATCGGCTCGAGCTTCGGATGGAGATAGCCGATCTTCCGCCTTCCGTGTTTGCCGGCGATGAAATCCCCGATCCAATCCATGGGGCCGGGCCGGTACAGCGCGACCATCGCGATGATGTCTTCGATGCGCGTCGGCTTGAGCTCGGCGATGTAGCGCCGCATCCCGGCGCTCTCTAGTTGAAAGACGCCGCTGGTCTGGCCGAGCGAAAGCAACGCATACGTCTTGGGATCGTCCAGCGGAATCTCGTCGAGCGTGAACGCCGGATCTTCGGTGCGCCGGATCTCCACCGCCGCGGCCGCCATGACCGTGAGCGTGCGCAGTCCGAGAAAATCCATCTTGAGCAGGCCGACTTTTTCGACCCACTCCATCGAGTACTGCGTGTTGACGTCGTGGTCGCCGAGCTTCACGAGCGGCGCGTAGTCGGTCACCGGCCCGGGCGCGATGACCACGCCTGCGGCGTGCGTGGACACGTGGCGCGCCAGCCCTTCGACGCGCATCGCGGTGTCGAGAAGTTTTTGCGCCTGCGCGTCGCGCTGATAGACGGCGGTGAGTTCGGGCACTTGATCGATGGCTTGTCTGATGCTCACCGGGCTGGCGGGGATGTTTGGAATCAACTTTGCGATGCGGTCCACGTCTGCGAGCGGCACGCCCATGACCCGGCCGACGTCGCGGACGGCGGCGCGCGCCGCCATGGTGCCGAACGTGACGATCTGCGCCACGCGATCCGCGCCGTACTTCTCGGTGACGTACTTTATGACTTCGTCACGCCGCTCGAAACAAAAATCGGTGTCGATATCCGGCATGTCGATCCGCTCGGGGTTGAGGAACCGCTCGAAGAACAGATTGTATCGAAGCGGATCGACGTCCGCGATGCGCAGGCTGTACGCCACGATCGAGCCGGCCGCCGAACCCCGGCCGGGCCCGACCGGAATGCCTTGCTCGCGCGCGTACCGGATGAAATCCCACACGATGAGAAAGTAGGACGCATAACCCATCCGGTTGATGATATCGAGCTCGTATTCGAGACGCTCGAGGTGCTCGGGCTTCGGCTCCGGGTAACGTTCCTTGAGGCCTTCAAGGCACAGCCGGCGCAGATATTCGCGATCGTCGCCCTCGCCGGGCGGCACGGGAAACGCCGGCAACGCGAACGACTTGGTCTCGATGTCGATGTCGACCATGTCCGCGATGGTCAGCGTCGCGTCACACGCGTCCGGCGCGGCGGACATGAGATCGCGCATCTCATCCGCCGTCTTGAAATAGAAGTCATCGCCGTCGAAGCGCATCCGGTCGGTATCCGCGACCATTTTGCCGGTGCCGATGCACAAGAGGACGTCGTGGGCACCGCTGTCGTCTTTGCGCAGATAGTGGAAGTCGTTCGTCGCGACCGTGCGCACGCCGAGTTCTGCCGAAAGCTGCGACAGGGCTGAGCGTACCTTGTCCTCGAGCGGATTGTGATGGTGGTGAAGCTCCAGGAAATAGCGCTCGCCGAAAATGGCCCGATAGTCCGAGATCAATGCTCGCGCGCTGGCGGTCTCGTCGCGCATGAGATGCTGTTGGACGCCGCCGCCTAGACAGCCCGACAATACGATCAAGCCGTCGCCGTATTTCGCTAAGAGATCGAGGTCCACGCGCGGCTTGTAATAGTAGCCGTCGATGAAGCCGACGGAGACGAGCTTCATGAGATTGCGGTAGCCGCGCACGTCTTGCGCCAGCACGGTGAGATGATATTCATCGCGCGCGCTGCGATCCCGATGTCCGCGCGGCGCCACGTACATCTCGCAGCCGAGGATGGGTTTGACGCCCTTGCTCTTCGCCTCGAAGTAGAATTCCATCGCGCCGTAGAGGACGCCGTGGTCGGTGAGCGCCACCGCCGGCATTCCAAGCGTGGCCGCTGTCGAGACGATATCTCGAATCCGGCATGCACCGTCGAGCAGAGAATACTCGCTATGGACGTGGAGATGGACGAAATTCTTGGCCAAGCGGAACCTGCCGGTCGGGCGCGAACATACGTTTGGAGGCTATTCCTGATTGTTTCCCCGCGCCCTTGTGGATTGGCTTGTGGGCGGCGTGTGCACGAACTGCTAATAACCATAAGAAGTTGTGCATCGCAGCAAATGCGTGAGCGCCTGTACTAGGGTGAGCATCGCTCACCCATTTGGGCAAGCGATGCTTGCCCTAGTACGACAACGGTTGTGCGACAAAAGTTGTACGCACGAGCGGCGCTCCAGGGTCGTTTGAAACTGAGCGCGAAAAGCGAAGACCCGTTACCCTCACACACGCCCTTATGATAAGGAAGACAGCCGAACCGCAATGCTCGAACACGACATACTCGTCGTCGGCGGTGGCCTCGCCGGCATGCGCGCGGCGGTCGAAGCGGCCGAAAAAGGCCTCGACGTCGGCCTGTTGTCGAAGATCCATCCGGTGCGCAGCCATAGCGGCGCGGCGCAGGGCGGCATCAACGCCGCGCTGGGCAACCGCGAGGAGGACACTCCCGAGGCCCATGCCTTCGACACCGTCAAGGGCTCCGACTACCTCGGCGACCAAGACGCCATCGAGTTGTTCGCCAACGAAGCGCCGCAAGCCATCATCTGGCTCGACCACATGGGCTGCATCTTCTCAAGAATGGACGACGGGCGCATCGCGCAGCGTCCGTTCGGCGGCGCGTCGTTCCCTCGCACCTGCTATTGTGCGGACGTCACCGGTCTGGTGATCCTGCACTCGCTGTGGGAGCAATGCCAACGGCTGAACGTCAAAGTCTATGAGGAGTGGTTCGCGACCGCGCTCGCGGTGAACAACGGCATCGGCGCCGGCGTCGTGGCCCTGAACGTGGCCGACGGTTCCGTGCAGGGCCTCAAGGCGAAGGCCACGATATTGGCCACCGGCGGTGCCGGTCGCAGCTTTTACAAGACCACGAACGGCCTCTCCAGCACGGGCGACGGAATGTCCATGGCGTACCGCGCGGGCATTCCGCTCTTGGATATGGAGTTCGTCCAGTTCCATCCCACCACGCTCAAGAGCAATGGCGTCCTCATGACCGAGGGTGCGCGCGGCGAAGGCGCTTACCTCATCAATGCGCTTGGCGACCGCTTCATGTTCAAGTATGCGCCCACCAAGGGCGAACTTGCTTCGCGCGATGTCGTTTCCCGCGCCGAACAGACTGAGATCAACGAAGGCCGCGGCGTTGACGGCTGCGTGTTCCTCGATCTACGGCATCTCGGCAAGCAAAAGATCATGGAACGTCTGCCGCAGATCCGCGAGCTCGCGCTCGACGCCACCGGCATCGATGCCATCGACGAGCCCGTGCCGATCACGCCCGGCATGCACTATTGGATGGGCGGCGTTCAAACCGACAAGCACGGCGCCACGCCCATTCCGGGCATCTACGCCGCCGGAGAGTGCGCGTGCGTGTCCGTGCACGGCGCGAACCGGCTCGGCGGTAACTCATTGCTTGAAACGATCGTCTTCGGCAAGCTCTCTGCGGAGCATGCGGCCGGTTATGTGAAGACGGTCGGAGCGCTGGACTTCCCTGCCAAGCAGCGCGACGACGAAGAGGCGCGGATCCGGGGTCTGCTCGCGAACAACGGCAGCGAGCGGGTGAATGTGGTCCGCGACGCGATGGGCAAAGCGATGATGGAGGGTGCAGGCATCTATCGCCGCCCCGAGTCCATCTCGGTCGGCATCGGTCGCATCCGCGAACTGAAAAAACGCTACAAGCGGATCACGCTCGACGACAAGGGCCGCGTCTTCAACACCGATCTCACCGGCGCGCTCGAGTTGGGTTTCTTGCTGGACGTCGCGGAAACCACGCTCGCCGGCGCGCTGCAGCGCGAAGAAAGCCGTGGCGCGCACACGCGCGTCGACTTCCCCGAGCGCGACGACGAGAAGTGGATGAAGCACACGCAGGCGCATTTCAGACCGGACGCCGATCCCGAACTCACCTACAAGTCGGTCACCATGACGAAGTGGCAGCCGCAAGCGCGCGTCTACTAAAGGATAACGGATGTTAGTCAACCTCGAAGTCCAGCGCTTCGATCCGGACCGGGATGCCGCGCCGCACGTGCAATCGTTTGCCGTCGACGTCGCAGGCGGCGCGACGGTGCTCGAAGCACTCATGCAGATAAAAGACGAGAACGACGGCTCGCTTTCGTTCCGGCGTTCGTGCCGGTCGGCCATCTGTGGCTCGTGCACGATGAGCATGAACGGGCTCGACGGGTTGGCCTGCAAGACGCCGCTGCGCCAACTGCTTTCGCAGTTCGGCGAGTCCGGCGTCGCCGACGCCAAGCCGCACGAGAAGCTCAGCTCGCACACCGGCCAAGCGCACTTCGGCGCTGAAGCCACCACTGGAGCTGCACACGCGGCCGCCACCGCCGCGTCGGTCGCCGTGGACGATTCGCCGGCAGGTTCGAAGAGCTCTGGCGGTGCTTCGCCTGCCGGATCCGTCTCCGTCGGCACCGTGCGCGTCGCGCCGATGCACAATCTGCCGGTCGTCAAAGATCTCGTCGTGGACATGACCCGCTTTTGGGAGAAGAACAAATCGCTCAAGCCCTGGCTCATCCCTAAGGAAGCGCCGCCCGCGCTTGAATACCGGCAGTCGCCGGAGCAGATGGAACGGCTCTGGAAACCGGCCAACTGCATCTTCTGCGGCACCTGCTACAGCTTGTGCCCGGTCGTATCGGTCGACGACACGTTCGTCGGGCCCGCTGCGATCGCGCGCGTCGGCTATCGCTTTCTTGAAGACACGCGCGACGGTGCGCGTAAGGAGCGAGCCGAAACAATCGTCAAGGAAAACCTCTGGCTTTGCGCTCACTGCTATGCGTGTTCGTACTGTCCGAAGCATGTCGATCCGCACGAGCTGATCGCGCTCTCCTGCGTTGCCACGATTGAGGAGGGCGTCACCGCAAATACCGGCGCGCGGCACGCGCTGGTCGTCGCTGACACCATTAAGAAAACTGGTTTCCTTGAAGAATCGCAGGTGATTCCGGGTACGCTTGGCTACTTCAATCTCGTGAAGCTCGCGCCGGTCATCCCGCTCGGCCTGCGCCTATTGCTCAAAGGCAAGATGCCGCCGCTTCTCATGCGGCCAGTCCCACGCGTCACTGAAATCCGTGAGATCTTCAAGGCTGCCGAGGCGAAAAAATACTAATGGCACTCAAACAGTACGGCTATTTCCCGGGCTGCGTCGCCCAGGAATCGTGCAAGGAACTCGACCTTGCCACCCACGTCGTCGCCGAGAAATTAGGCTGGGAGCTGATCAAGCTCGACGCAGCCTCGTGCTGCGGCGCGAGCGTCGTCAACGACATGAATCGCCACCTCGCACGTATGCTCAACGCCCGCACGTTCGCCGAAGCCGAGGCGCTCGGCCTCGACACCGTGCTCACGATCTGCTCCACGTGCACCGGCCACATGCGCCAAGCAAACCACGAACTGCTCGGCAGTGAGCGCTACATGAAAGACGCGAACGACGTGCTCGCCCGGTTCGGCAAGAAATACAGCGGCAACGTCGTCACAAAGCACATGGCCTGGATCCTGCGCGACGACTTCGGCATCGACAACATCCGCAAGATGGTCGTGCGGCCGCTCACGGGCATGAAAATAGGCGCGTTCTACGGTTGTCACGTGCTGCGCCCGGAAGAGTATGCGTCGTCGGGCGAAGACCCGCGCAACCCGCACAACATGGAAGATCTCATCCTCGCGCTGGGAGCGGAGCCGATCGTATACGAAGGCCGCACGCGCTGCTGCGGCTTCCACATCCAGTTGGAGAAGGAAGACGTGACGATCAACATGGTCGGCCAGAACATGGCAATGGCCCGCGACCAAGGCGCGGAAAGCATCGTCACCGGCTGCCCGCTATGCCACCTCGCGCTCGACGCATATCAGTCTAAGTCGGTAGACACCGCGTTCGGCAAGACCGATCTGCCCGTGTTCCATCTGCCTCAGTTGATCGCGCTCGCCCTCGGCGTGGCGCCCGAAAAACTGGGCATCCAAAAACATCTCACCGACGCTTCGCAAGTATTGGTCAGCGCCGGCATCGTCTGACCGTCGTATAGCAACAATAGGCAACTGAGGGCAACTGTACTAGGGCAAGCATCGCTTGCCCAATTTTTTTTGGGCGAGCGATGCTCGCCCTAGTACGAGATGCTTGCCCTCCTACGCCGGTCAGCGCGTCAGCAAACCCGCATCGATGACGAACTGCGCCCCGGTCACGTAACGAGCACGGTCTGACGCCAGATAGATGACGGCCTCCGCGACGTCTTGCGTCTCGATCCACGGCACCGGCAAAAGATTGCCCGCCGACCGCTCTGCGATCTCGCGCGGCGTGAGGCCCTCAAGCTGAGCCAGGCCATCGTTCATGGGCGTGTTCACGCCGGTCGGATGGATCGAGTTCACACGGATGTTGTGCGGCGCGAGCTCCAGCGCCCACGACTTGGTCAAGCCGGTCACGCCCCATTTGGACGCCGCGTAGTGGCTGAGCCGCGCCATGCCGCGAAGCCCGGCGACGGACGAATTGTTGATGATCACTCCCGAGCGCCGCTCGATCATGCCCGGGATCACGTGCTTGGCCACGAGCCAGCAGCCTTTGAGGTTGATGTCGATCATCGCGTCCCAGGCGTCTTCAGTCAACTCGTGCGCCAATCCATACGAGCAGATGCCCGCGTTGTTGAACAAGATGTCGATCGCTCCCCACGCGTCCAGCGCGCATCGAACGGCCTCGAAAACCGCGCCCGAGTCCCGTACATCGCCAGTCCGCGCGACGCACTCGCCGCCGTTCGCGGCGCATTGCTCGCGAAGCGAATCCAATTCACCCGACGTGCCCATCGCATAGCCGGGTTCGGCGAGCGGCCGGGCGACGTCGAACGCGAGGATCTTCGCGCCTCGTTCGCTCAACGCCAGCGCGACGGCGCGACCTTGGCCGTGCGCCGCTCCGGTGACGAAGGCCACCTTGCCGGCGAACTCCCCGCTCATACGGACGGCTGCTTGCGGTACGGCTCGAGATACTCGTCGAGTTCGACGCGCAAAGCGTCGTTGAAAATATTCGTGGCGATCATGATGCATGCAAACGCGGTCAGCGCCACTATCTGCTCGGGCCGCAAGTGAGTGGCGAGCCGGGCGTGCAGGTCGTCCGAGACCTGATGTGGGTCGCGCACCAACTGCCTGCCGTATTCCACGATGGTTTCATCCCACGCATCTAGTCCGAAGTTCTCCGGATCCTCGCCGGCGTCGGTCATCGCGCGGCGGAAATAGGTCGAGCACACGAGGCAATCCGCCTGCGTCGATATCGCGTGCGCGAAGATCGTCGTGAGACGCTCGCCCAGAAAAGCCGTCACCTCGTCGCGAAGCGGATACCATTCCATGAGTGCGCGCAGCGCCGGCCACGAATGCCCCAAGGTCATCTTCATATTCGTCATGCGGCCGTGCTCGGCGATCTGCTTTTCGTACTCCGCGCGCGCCGGCAGCGATGCTTCTTCGTAGGTCAAGGGATGGATAAGTGGCACGAGAACTCCCCTTCTCGATCGTCGAACGAACCTCGGCGTAGTTGGGAAGACAGCGCCGCTCCTCCCCCGTGCAGGATGATTTCCAGGACATGATCCCCGTCAAACCCTTGGTGGAAGCGGCCGAAATCCGGATCCGGATGCACGTCCGCGAAACGCCGCTCGAACATTCCGCGGTGTTGAGCGGACTCACCGGCGCCACTGTATATCTGAAGCTCGAAAATCTCCAACGGACCGGTTCGTTCAAGGTCCGCGGCGCGTTCAACAGGCTCCTATCTCTTACCGAGCAAGAACGCACAAGCGGCATCGTGGCAGCGTCGTCTGGGAATCACGGCGCCGCGGTCGCGCTCGGCATGAACGCGCTTGGCCTCAGCGGTATCATCTTCGTGCCGGAGTCGGCGTCGCGCGCGAAAGTCGAAAAGATCAGGCAACTCGGCGCCGATGTACGGGCCGCCGGAGACGACAGTGGCGCAACCGAGCTCTTCGCGCGAGCGTATGCCGCCGATCGCCGCATGACGTACATATCGCCCTATAACGATGAGGCTGTTATCGCCGGGCAGGGAACGATCGGCGCCGAGATACTCCGTCAGCTGCCTTCCGTCGACGCGGTCGTCGCCTCCATCGGCGGCGGGGGATTGATCTCAGGCGTCGCCGGATATCTGAAGAGCGTCAAACCGGATGTGTTCGCGCTCGGCGTCTCCGCCCGCAATTCGATGGCGATGCAGGAGTCGATACGAGCCGGCCTCGTGATCGAGACAGAACATCTTCCGACGTTGTCGGATGGCACCGCGGGCGGCATCGAACCGGGCGCAATCACGTTCGAACTCTGCCGGTCGCTTGTCGACGAGTTCATCGATGTCGGCGAGGACGGCATCAGATCCGCGCTGCGCCTCTTCATCGAATCACATGCGATGCTGTGCGAGGGCGCGGCCGCCCTCGCGATAGCAGGCTTGCTCGCCGCAAAGGAACGTCTGCGCGGAAAAACCGTCGCGGTGCTCATATGCGGGGCGAACATCGCCGCGGATAAACTCAAAGAGGCGCTATGAATGCGTCTCGAGTCGCGGCCGATCCGACGGCGACGGCGGCGACGGCGGTAATGGCAGCGCGGGCGTCTTAGGCCCGAACATCGCTTTCCATACGGCCATCACGAATATCGCCGCTGCCACCAAGACGCCCACGACGAGCGCGAGGTGCAGCAATGGGATGAGAATCGCAAGTACGACCATCGCCGCTGCGACAAAAAACACTATCCAAAGGAAACGCATAGCTGTAGACCTCCGCGATTTGGCCGGCAGGCTGCAGCCGGACATGCTCAACATACCACGATTGGGCTCTAAGTGTTACGGAGGACCCGGGATGCTTACCCGTCGGTCCCGCAGGAAGCGATATTTGCGCGCCTAAATTTGTTTGGTCGGAACCTCGGTCCCGCAAAGGAGCCTCCCGTTTCATGGCAGTCGTCGCAGGCGAATCACTAGGACTCGAGGATTTCGGGTTCGGATACGCCGCCAGCGTGGCAAAAAATCTCAATGCCGCGCAGTTGTTCGAGCAAGCCATCTTCAACCGCGAGGGCGAAGCGGCCACCGGCGGTCCGCTCGTCGTCCTCACCGGCAAGCATACGGGACGCTCGCCGCAGGACAAGTTCTTCGTGCGGGAGCCTGGGAGCGATAAGCACATAGACTGGGGCAAGACCAACAAGCCGTTCGATGCCGTCAAATTCACCGCATTGCTCGGACGGGTCGACGAATTCTTGCGCGACAAGGCGGTGTACTCGCTCGACGCGTTCGCGGGCGCGGATCAGCATTTCCGCCTTCCCATCCGCGTGATCACACAGCGCGCTTGGCACAGCCTTTTCGCGCGTCACCTCTTCATCCAGCCGAAGCCCGGCGAACTCGACGGATTCAAGCCCGAATTCGCGGTGGTTGACGCGTGCGACTTCCTCGCCATTCCAGAACGCGACGGCACGCGCTCGGAGACATTCATCATCGTCGATTTCTCACGCAAACTGGTCCTCATCGGCGGGACGACCTACGGCGGCGAGATCAAGAAGTCCGTGTTCACCATCATGAACTACTTGCTGCCGCTCCGCAACGCGATGCCGATGCATTGCTCGGCCAACATCGGCAAAGGCGGCGACACGGCCATTTTCTTCGGCCTCTCGGGCACGGGAAAGACCACGCTGTCGGCCGACCCCGATCGTATGCTGATCGGCGACGACGAGCACGGTTGGAGCGACGACGGCGTCTTCAACGTCGAGGGCGGCTGCTATGCGAAAGCCATCAATCTGTCCGCCAAGCTCGAACCGCAGATCTATCCCACGACTCGCATGTTCGCGTCCGTGCTCGAAAACGTCGTCATGAACGAGAAGACCCGCGAGCTCGACCTGAACGATGCTTCTCTCACCGAGAACACGCGCGTCGCGTATCCGCTGACATCGGTCGTGAACACCGTTGCGTCGGGACGCGGCGGTCACCCGACCAATCTCGTCATGCTCACGTGCGATGCGTTCGGGGTGCTGCCGCCTATCGCGCGCATGACGACGGCGCAGGCCATGTACCATTTTCTCTCCGGATACACGGCGAAGGTCGCCGGCACCGAGAAGGGCGTCACCGAACCGCAAACCACTTTTTCGCACTGCTTCGGGGCGCCATTTATGGTGCACCGTCCGATGGTGTACGCGCAGGAGCTCGGCGAGCGGTTGGCACGCCATGACGTTCGCTGTTGGCTTATCAACACCGGATGGAGCGGCGGCGCGTACGGCGCCGGCAAACGGATGCAATTGCCGTACACGCGGCTGATGGTCAAAGCGGCGCTGACGGGTGCGCTCAACGACGGATCGTTCGTTGCCGATCCTGTCTTCAAGGTCGAAGTGCCGACGGCGGTGCCCGGCGTGCCGAGCGAAATTTTGCACGCTCGGGACACGTGGGCCGACAAGGCTGCGTACGACGCTAAGGCCCGGGAACTCGCCGCGAAATTCGCGGAGAATTTCGAGCGCTTCGCCGATCAGGCGACTCCCGAGATCAAAGCTGCAGCGCCCAAGACCGACTGACTGCCGCGTCCTGTAGGGGGGTAAGCAACGCTTGCCCCTTGTAGGAGGGCAAGCATCGCTTGCCCATGGGCCTTCGCGGCCGAAGCCCACAGTGAACTCCCTGGTAGAGCCCGAACAGCCCATTACACATGGAAATCGTCATCGTCGGCGGACCACATTCCGGGGTCGGCAAGACGCTAGCAGCCGAACGTGCGCTGCAAGCCCTCGTGGGCCTTGGATATGGCGCGATCAAGTTGACCGTGGCCGACGGCGAATTCGACCGTCCTCATGACCGTGGTATGTGCGGCCGCGGCGCATCGTGCGGCGTGTGCGAAACCGTGCACCGCGCGCTGCCGGCGCGCATCCTCACCGCAGGCGGCGCAATCGGAAAGGCCGGCACCGATACGTGCCGATTGAGAGATGCCGGCGCAATTTCGGTGGCTTGGGTCATCGCCTTGCGCGAAGCTGCGCCCGATGCGGTCGACGGCGCGCTGGCTTACCTCGCGCGCAACGGCGCACGCGGCGCAGTGATCGAAGGGACGACTGCGCTTGCGTGGATGCGGCCTCGCGCCTCCGTCCTCGTCGCGTGCGATCCGGGCAAGCGATGGAAGCGCGTCGCGGTCGAAAACCTTCTCGCATTTGATATCGTGCTTCGCAACGACATCCCAAGCCCGCCCGGCGATGTGCCGGCGCCGGCGAACTTCGCGCGCACAAACCCGCTAGCGTGCGATCTTTCGGACGCCTCGGAAGCCGGAACGCGCGAGTTTCAGCGTCGTCTCCGCTCGCTTTGCGCCGCCGGTGAGGGCGCGTTCACCGCGAACAGCGGTGCGTCGCCGGTAGCGTAGCGTTCGATATTGGCCGCCACCGCGTGCGCGATGCCGTCGTACGAGGCGTCGGTGACGCCGGCCACGTGGGGCGTCGCGATCACGTTGTAGGTGAATATAGGATGATGGGAATCGGGCGGCTCCTCCCAAAAAACGTCGAGCCCGGCGCCGGCGAGCTTTCCCGATTCGAGCGCAGACAGCAGAGCATCCGGATCGACCAGCCCGCCGCGCGCCACATTGATGAGGAACGCGCCCGGCTTCATCGCATCGAACGCCGCGCGGTCGATGAGGTGGTGACTCGCTGCGCCGTAATTCACGCATAGCACGACGTAGTCGGCTTGCGCGAGCGCTTCGTGCAAAGCCTCGGGGCCGAAGACACGCTCGACGCCAAGCGCCGCGACACCGCTTTGCTCGGGCCGGCGCCGCACTGCGATCAGGCGCATGCCGCACGCGCGCAAGCGCGCGGCAAGCGCCGAGCCGATGTCGCCGAGACCGACGATGCATGCCGTTTTGCGCCAGAGCGCGATGCCCGCCGGATCGCCGACCAATCCCGCCGATAGCGAGGCCTGCGCTTGCGGCAGTCGCCGAGAAAGCGCGAGCATCAGCAAGAGGGCGTGCTCCGCTGCGGATTCCGCGTTGCCCGTACCTGCGCTCGGCACTCGAGCTACCCACACCCCTGCGTCGGTCGCCGCGTCCACGTCGACGCCGTCCAGACCGACGCCGAATTGCTGCACCAATCCGAACGAACCTGCGCGTACGATCTGCGCGTCGATCCGGCTCACGTACGGCACGATCACGTCGACGGGTGGTCCCGCGAGACACTGCAGTGTCTGACCGGCTGGGCATGTCACGACGTCGTGCCCAGGAACCAGGGGGATCAGCCGGCGCCGGGATTCCGTGAAACCGTCGCCGCAGAATAGGATGCGCAAACGATGACGCCTTTCCCGCCGGCGAGAGGATTCGATCGCCGGCCAGAGATACGTCAGACGCACTCGTGGCGCATTCCTGTGGAAGTGCGCCTCGTTTGCATATTTTCGCGTTTGGAGGCAGCTAGACCATGACTTAGACCATCGCCACACTTTTCGGCGTGATCTATCTGATCGTCGGCGTCGCAGGCTTCTTTCCGCAATTGGGCGGCAGCATGAGCATGGCTTCGGGAACGCTCCTGGGCGTCGCATCCGTGAACGTCTTGCACAACATCGTTCACCTGATCATCGGGTTGGCCGGCCTTTCCGGCGGCCGGACAGAGTCGGGAGCGGCCACGTTTGGCAAGACGTTCGGCGTCATCTTACTTCTCATCGGGCTCCTGGGCTTTCTCACCCCGAACCTGCTCGGGATCTTACCGATCGGCGGCTACGACATTTGGATCCATCTGGTGAGCGGCGCGGTTCTCGCATATGTCGGCTTCACTGCAACGGCACCACGGAGCGCTATGGCGTAGCCTCAGTTCCCTATCCCGCTGGAGGACCACCGTAACATGGCAACCGTACTAGGGCAAGCATCGCTTGCCCTAGTTTTTTTTGGGCAAGCGATGCTTGCCCTAGTACAGAGGACGACGGCAGGCTGCCGACAGTTCGGCGCATGCGGCGCGGACGGCCGCACACGCGTCGGACGCGCACGCCGAACGGGCCGCTGTATCGACCAGTGCGCTGCCGACGACCACCCCATCGGCGCACCGCGCCACCTCTTCTGCTTGCGCGGCGCTTGAGATGCCGAAGCCGACGGCGACCGGAAGGTGGGTCTCTCGTTTGATGCTCGCAACGAGACTCGCCACGCCGCGGTCGAGATCCGTGCGCGCCCCCGTCACGCCGAGCCGGCTCACCGCGTACACGAATCCCGTCGATGCACGGGCGATCTTCGCGAGACGTTGCGGCGGCGTGGTCGGCGCGACCAAAAGCGGTAAGACGAGGGCCTCTCGCCGGCAAGCATCGTGCATCGGCTGACCTTCCTCGGGCGGCAAGTCCGCGATGATCACACCCGCGTACCCCGCGGCAGCCAGCCTGCCGGCGGTGCGCGCCGGCCCCCTCACCAGTATCGGATTCCAATACCCGAACGCGATGACGGGAACATCGAATTGCCCGACGTCGATCGCGAGAGTCGCATCGAAGGTCACGCCGCTCGCGAGCGCCCGCTCGGCCGCAGCCGCGATGGTCGGTCCGTCGGCTAACGGATCGGAGTAGGCAAATCCCAATTCGATGATATCGGCTCCGCCGTCCACCGCGGCTCGCACGAGGTCGACCGTGGCCGAGAGCGACGGATCGCCGGCCATCAGGTAGGCGATGAGCGCCGCGCGATTCTCGGCTCGGGCGCGCGCGAACGAACTCTCGATCGTCGGCTTCACGCAGTCGTCCCTGCGCCGGATAGCGCGAACCGCAGCGCATCTTTGTCTCCGCGGCCGGAGCAGGTCACCAACACGATCGAATCTTCGGGTAGACCCGCCGCTAAACGCCGGGCTTGCGCGATCGCGTGCGCGCTCTCAAGTGCCGGCACGATGCCCTCGAGCCGGGCGAGCGCTTGGAATGCATCGTACGCGCTGTCGTCGTCCACACCGACGTACACCGCACGACCGGTCGATCGCAAGTGCGCGTGCTCCGGTCCGACACCCGGGTAGTCCAAACCGGCCGAAATCGAGTGCGTCGCCGATATCTGTCCTTCGCCGTTTTGCAGCAAGAACGTGCGGGCCCCGTGCAGCACCCCGACGGTGCCGGCTGTGAGGCTGGCCGCGTGACCGCCCGCGACCTCCAAACCGAGTCCCGCCGCTTCAACTCCGCACAATCGCACCTCGCGATCGTCGAGAAACGCCGCGAACGAACCCATCGCATTCGATCCGCCGCCCACGCACGCCACCACATAGTCGGGCAGTTTGCCATATCGCTCGAGCATCTGCGCGCGCGCCTCGTCGCCGATCACGCGGGCAAATTCGCGGACCATCGTCGGATACGGGTGTGCGCCGACGACCGAACCGATGACGTAGAACGTGGACTCCACGGACCCGGCCCAATCTCGAAAAGCCTCGTTCGTCGCGTCTTTGAGGGTCTGCGACCCGCTTCTGACCTCGTGGACTTTCGCACCTAGAAGCCGCATGAGGTAGACGTTGAGCGATTGGCGCTGCACGTCGACCGCGCCCATATAGACTTCGACCGGCAAGCCGAACAAGGCGCCGATCGTGGCGGTCGCCACGCCGTGCTGGCCCGCGCCGGTCTCGGCGATGAGTCTCGTCTTCCCCATCCGGCGCGCGAGCAGCCCCTGACCGACGGTGTTGTTGATCTTGTGTGCGCCGGTATGATTGCAGTCTTCCCGCTTGATGACGATGCGCGCGCCGCCCGTCGCGCGCGTGAGGTTTCGCGCCTCGAAAAGCGGCGACGGCCGGCCGACGTAGTCTCGCAAGAGCACGCGATATTCCGCCCAGAACGACTCGTCCGCGAATGCTGCGCGCATAGCCGCTTCGAGCCGGCAAAGCGGCTCGAACAAGACCTCGGGAACATACCGGCCTCCGAACTCGCCGAAGTATCCGCGGGCGTCGGGCCCGTTCATCATCGCCTCCATCGTCAGATCGCGCCGCGCGCCGCGAGGACGAATGCCCGCACGAGCGCGTCGTTCTTGCGGCCGTCGCGCTCCACGCCGGAGCGCACATCGACCGCGTCCGGCCGTATCGCCTGTATCGCGGCTGCCACCGTTTCGGGCTTGAGTCCGCCGGCCAGCACAAAGCAGCGGCCCGCCGCAGATCGCAGCGCGCGTGCGGTTTCGATCGGCACCGGCACGCCGGTTCCACCGTACGCTTCGCCAGTCCGGGAATCGGCCATCACCGCTACCGCTCGCGCGGCTGCGAGGTCTTCCCGCGACGGCATCCGGCGGCCGGCGCCGACGATCGTGGGTTTGCCGAACGAACCGCAGAAGATCGGGTCCTCGTCGCCGCTGAACTGCAGCACGTCGAGTCTGCACGAATCGATGGCCGAGCGCACGAGCTCAGGCGTTGGGTTGACGAAGACGCCGACGGTGGTCACAAACGGCGGGGTGACCGCGGTCAAAGCAGCGGCTTTCTCAACGTTCAGCCCGCGCGGCCCAACGTCGAAGATGAACCCGAGCGCGTCAGCGCCCGCCGCGACGCACGTCGTGATCTCCGAGGCATCGGTCATCCCGCATATCTTGACGCGCATCATCGTTCTCCTCGCAACAGCCGCA
The DNA here is from genome assembly GCA_036511855.1 of Candidatus Eremiobacteraceae bacterium. Lineage (NCBI taxonomy): Bacteria > Bacillati > Vulcanimicrobiota > Vulcanimicrobiia > Candidatus Eremiobacterales > Candidatus Eremiobacteraceae > Candidatus Eremiobacteraceae bacterium. The sequence goes on from DATCBN010000093.1 coordinate 55,045, forward strand.
CTGCCGTCTCTTTGTCGGACGAGCGCATGAGCGCCTCGCCGACGAGCACCGCTCCTGCACCCGCCCGCCCGCTGGCTGCAACATCCTCGGCCGAGCGGTAGCCGCTCTCGGCCACGACGAAGCAATCCGGCGGCAAGCTCGATGCCACGCGCGCTGCAGTGCCGGCATGCACGTCAAACGTCCCTAGGTCACGGTTGTTGACGCCGATCAAACGCACACCGATGCCGATGGCGCGAAGAGCTTCTGCCCCATCGTGCACTTCGACGAGCGGCGTCACTTGCAACGCGCTCGCCAGCGCGAACAACCCGCGTAGCAGGTTGTCGTCGAGGATCGCGGCGATCAAGAGCACGGCGTCCGCCCCAGCCGCGGCCGCCTCCCAAACCTGATAGGCGTCGACGATGAAATCTTTGCAGAGCACGGGCAAACCGCAGGCCGCGCGCGCGACGCGCAGGTCGTCCAGGCTTCCGCCGAACATCGACGCTTCCGTCAGGACGGAAAGCGCGGCGGCGCCCCCGCGCTCGTACGCCGACGAGACGGCCGCGGGATCCGCCGCTGGATCGATGTCGCCCGCCGATGGCGAGCGCCTTTTGAATTCGGCGACGATCGCCGGCACCGTACCGGTTCGCCCGGCGCGCAGCGCCGCCGTGAAATCACGGCGGTCCGTCCTGGCCAGCGCCGCGTCGCGATGCGCGGCCACGGGTGTGCGCCGTTTCGCTTCTGAAACCGATGCTCGACGCCGCATGATCAGTTCGTCGAGGACGCTCATGACGTCGATACCCGGACGAGTCCAGCCAGTTTTGTCGCCGCTGCACCGCTTGCGATGCTGAAGCGCGCGCGTCGCAATCCATCGCGCAAATCGGATGCGATGCCCGCGATCACGAGGGCGAGCGCCGCGTTCAGCGCGATGACGTCGCTTTGCGGTCCCGAACCCCCGGCGAACACCGTGCGCACGATGTGTGCGTTCTCGTCGGCGTCGCCACCGCGCAGAGCCGGAAGCTCGCTGCGCTCGAGGCCAAGTGACGCTGGGTCGATTTCGTACTCCATGATCTGCGAGCCGGTCCATTCCACCACGCGCGTCGGTCCGGAAAGGCTCACCTCGTCCATGCCGTCGTGACCGCGCACCGCGGCCGCGCGTTCCGAGCCGAGGCGTCGCAGCGCTTCGGCCACCGTCCGAACCGCGCGCTCGTCCGCGACGCCGACTACCTGGCGTTGTGCGCGCGCCGGATTCGCGAGCGGGCCGACGAGGTTGAAGATCGAGCGGATGCCGATCTCGCGCCGCGCGGGGCCGACGGCGCGCATCGCCGGATGGTGGGCTTGCGCGAACAAGAACGCGATGCCCACCTCTTCCAGCGCCCGCGCCGATGTGGCGGGCGACGCGTCGACGCGGACGCCAAGAGCGGACAAGACATCCGCGCTGCCGCAACGGCTGCTCATCGCCCGGTTGCCGTGCTTGGCGACGGTCGCTCCGGCGCCGGCCGCCACGAACGCGACTGCGGTCGAGATGTTGAACGAACCCGATCCATCGCCCCCGGTCCCGCAGACGTCGAGCAATGGCGCGTTCGCGCTGTGCACCTCAAGCATGCGTTCACGCAGCGCATCTGCAGCGCCCGCGAGCTCATCCGCCGTTTCGCCCTTCGTCGCAAGCGCGGCCAGGAGCGCACCAACCTGAGCTTCAGACGCCTCGCCGTCGACGATCGCCTCGACCGCGGCGCGCACGTCCGACATGCTCAGATCTTCCCCGCGGACCGCGCGCCGGATGCACATGGTCATCGTTTCTGCGGCGGCCGCCGATCTGACACCCGTCGCGCCGATCATGAGACCAGCCCCGCGGCGCGTAAGACGTTCTTCAACATGTGCGGCCCGGATTTTGTGAGGATGGATTCGGGGTGGAACTGCAGACCGTACGTCGGATGGCTTTTGTGGCGCAGCGCCATGATCAGGCCGTCATGCGTCCGCGCGCTGATCGTGAGCTCCACCGGAAGATCGCCCTCGTCGACGATCAACGAGTGATATCGGCCAGCTCGCACGCGCAGCGGCAAACCTTCGAACGGCGGCCCGCCGTCGTGCACGATCTCGCAGGCGCTGCCGTGAACGGGCTCCGGCGCGTGCTTCACCGACGCGCCGAAGGCAACCGCGATCGCCTGGTGTCCGAGGCAGATGCCGAGCACCGGCACGCGGCCGCTCAACGCGCGGACCACGGCGACGGAAAGACCCGCGCTCTCCGGACGGCCCGGACCCGGTGAGATGACGAGAATGGCCGGCGGCTGCGCCTTGGTTTTATCCATGTCGATCTCGTCCGCGCGCACGACGGACGGCGAGAAGCCGAGCGCGCCGAATCCTTGCGCAAGATTGTATGTGAAGGAATCGTAGTTGTCGACGATCAGCACATCGCGCGTCATGCGGGAAGGCCTCCCGCTGCCATCGCAAGCGCGGCCAACGTCGCGCCGAGCTTGGCTCGGCATTCACGGTCTTCGCCCTCGGGATCCGACGCTTCGACGATGCCGGCCCCCGCCCGGAGATGGAACGCGCCGCCGTAGGCGTGCATGCTGCGCAAAGTGATGCATGAATCCAAACTGCCGTCAAAGCCGAACCGGAGAACGGCGCCGGCATAGAATCCACGCCGCGTTCCTTCAAGCTGCGCGATGAGTTCGAGCGCCCTGACCTTCGGTGCGCCGCTCACGGTGCCGGCCGGAAACGCGGCCGCCATCAAATCGAACGCATCGAGCTCCGGCTTGAGCTCGCCGCTCACTTCGGACGCCAGATGCATGACGTGGCTGAACCGTTCGACGTCCATGAATTCGTCCACGCACACGCTCCCCGGCGTACACACGCGTCCAACGTCGTTGCGCCCGAGATCGACGAGCATCGTGTGTTCGGCGCGCTCTTTAGGATCGCGACGAAGTGCGGCGGCGCGCTTGCGGTCGGTCTCCGGGTCGTCGCTGCGCGCGCGGGTGCCCGCCAGCGGACGCACGATGGCCCGGCGTCCCTCGAGTTTCGCGAGCAGCTCCGGCGACGAACCGAGGAGCTGGCCCCAGCCGAGATCGATGAAGAACATGTACGGCGACGGGTTAATGGAGCGCAGCGCGCGGTAGACGTCGAAAGGATCCGCGTCGCTTTCAACCGTCCGACCCTGAGACAAGACCACTTGAAAGACCTCGCCGTCGTAGATAGCAGCCTTAGCGGCGGCGACGTTCGCGCAGAACCGGGCAGCGCCGGGTCCATCTGAGGTCGCGGCAAGTTCGCGCGGAGGTTGCAGATCCGACCCGGCGTATGCGATGAAAGGTGCGGCGGTCAAAGCCGCGACGATGTCCGCGTCGTCGCGCGACGTTCCGTCTTCGGCGGCCAACGTCGTGATGGTCGCACGATGCGTGAAGTGGTCGAATACCACGAGCGTCTCGGGCACGACGAGGTGAAGGTCGGGCATAGGATCGTGCGCGCGCGGCAAATGCGGCAAGCGCTCGAGGTAGCCGGAGAATTCATGCGCAGCGGCCCCGAAAAGCCCGAAGAACGGCGACCGTCTGATATCATCGGCGGCAGGCGACAACGACTCGAGGACCGAGCGGCATGCGTCGAGCGGCGACGCGCCGGTGGCCCGCAGCTCCCCGCCGTCGATCGCGGTCGATACTTCTCCATCGAAAACGCGGACTTCGCCGCGCGCGCCCACGCCGATCAACGACCTGCGCGCTCCGACACCCGCGCCGAGTGCGCTCTCAAAGAGCATGGCCGGACCTTTGCGCGCGCGCACGATGGCGAGATATGCGCCTATCGGCGTGACGGCGTCTGCAAGGACGTCTCGGTGGACGATGCGGCGGAAAGTGTTCAACGTGGCCTCCGGTCCCCGTAGGAGGGCAAGCATCGCTTGCCCATTTTTGGCATATCGCGGGCAAAAGAAAACGGGCCCTCGATTTGCGATCGAGAGCCCGCCGAATCTTTGGCGCTATGCGCCTTACGCTGGTGTGGTCAGCTTGAGCGACTCACACCCGCATTGAATCGGGCGGGCGTGACCCACCACCACGAGGACGCAGTTACGGAATGGGCAAGCGATGCTTGCCCTAGTACGGCTTGCCCTAATACATTTGTCATCGGACCGGTTGGTGCGCTTTTCAGGATTGCAATCCCTTCTCTTACGACTGCAGCAGCTCGAGCTGCGCCATTTCCGCCGCGTCGCCCTTTCGGATACGAGTCCGTATGACACGCGTGTAGCCGCCGCTCCGCCCCGCCAAGCTAGGCGCGATCACTTCCATGACCTTTTTCGCCACCGCCTCCGATGTGAGGTACGAAGCGACGATGCGGCGGCTGGCGAGATCGCCTTTCTTAGCGCGCGTGATCAAACGCGATGCGACGCGAGAGACTTCTTTCGCCCGGATGATCGTGGTCTCGATCTTGCCATGCGTGAACAGCGAGGTGGCGAGATTGCGGAGCATCGATCGACGGTGGTCGTCGTTCCGGCCGAGGCGTTTTACGTCTTGTTTGTGTCGCATGTCCGCCTACTGTGCTTTCAAGCTGAGGTTGCGCTCGACGAGTTTCTCTTTGATCTCGTCGACGGACTTCTTGCCCAAGTTGCGCATGTTCATGATCTCTTCTTCCGTCTTCTGCAACAGCTCGGAGATCTTTGTGATGCCTGCCCGTTTGAGGCAGTTGTACGACCGAACCGAAAGATCCAACTCGTCGACCGGAATATCCCAACCGGCGAACGGTTTGGCTTCTTCGACGGGCGCCTCCACTTCGGCGCGCCCGCTGAACGTGACGAACAGACCGAGCTGTTCCTGGAGAATGCCGGCCGCGGTGCTCAACGCCTCGTCGGGCGTGAGACTGCCATTGGTCTCGATCTCGATGAGCAGGCGGTCGTAGTCGGTGACCTGTCCGACGCGCGTGTCTTCGATTTGATACGCGACCTTGCGGATGGGCGTGAAGATCGAGTCCACCGGGATGAGCCCGATGACGTGTTCGACGTTGCGCTGCTTGTCCGCGGTGACGTAGCCGCGCCACTTCTCGACGCCGATCTCCATGAACAGCCGAGCCTTCTTGTCGGAGAGCGTCGCGATGTGATACGCCGGGTCGAGCAGTTCGATATCCGCATCCGGCACGATGTCCGAAGCGGTGACTTCCCGCTCGCCTATGGCCTCGATGCGCAGCACTTTCGGCTCGTCCGAACTCAGCTTCAGCGGCAGACCTTTGAGATTGAGGATGATGTTGGTCGTATCTTCGACCACGCCCGGTATGGTGGAGAATTCGTGGAGCACGCCGTCGATCTTGACGTACGTGACCGCGGCCCCGGGCAGCGACGAGAGAAGGATCCGCCGCAGGCTGTTGCCTAGCGTGATCCCAAACCCGCGCTCCAGCGGTTCGATCGCGAACTGCGCGTAATTATCGCGGCGCTCCCGCACCTCGATAGTCGCCCGTTGAAATTCCAAAACTGCCATATTTCCCTTCCAAGATTCGTGGATCACAAGAAATCGTTATCTCGAGTAATACTCGACGATGAGCTGCTCCTCGACGTTAGTGTCGATGTCGGCGCGCGCCGGTTTGGCGAGCACCTTCGCTTTGAGTGATTGTTCGTTGAATTCAAGCCAACCGGGCACGCGGCGGCCTTTGGCGTATTCGGTCATTGCTCCGAAGAGCGGCGATTTCGTGCTCGTCTCGACGACCGCGACTTCGTCGCCCGGCCGCACCTGCATGGACGGGATGTTCACCCGCTTGCCGTTCATGGTGAAGTGCCGGTGGCGCACCATTTGCCTCGCTTGCGCTCGCGAAGTGGCCAAGTTGAGGCGGTAGACAACGTTATCGAGCCGAGTTTCGAGCAGCCCCAAAAGCGACGCGCCCGTCTGTCCTTTGGTGCGTGCCGCCTTGTAGAAATAATTCTCGAACTGTTTTTCGAGCACGCCGTAGATGCGGCGCATCTTCTGCTTCTCGCGCAGCTGCTTTCCGAATTCCGACACCTTGGGGCGGTTCTTCGTGTTCGCCTTCTGGCCTGGCGCAGCCGTGCGGCGTTCCACCGCGCACTTCTTGCTCAAGCAGCGCTCGCCCTTAAGGAAGAGCTTTATCTTCTCGCCCGGCTTCGACCCGCTGGCGCTTTCACGCCGGCAGAGACGGCAGACAGGACCGGTATAACGTGCCATGTGTTAGCTTCTAGCCTCCTAGACTCGACGCCGCTTCGGCGGGCGGCAACCGTTATGAGGTATCGGGGTGACATCTTTGATCAGCACGACTTCCAAGCCGGCGGCCTGCAGCGCACGGATGGCGGCTTCGCGTCCGGCTCCCGGCCCCTTCACGTAGACCTCGACCTGGCGCATGCCGTGCTCCATGGACTTTTTCGCGGCGGTCTCAGCCGCCATTTGCGCGGCGAACGGCGTGGACTTCTTGCTGCCCTTGAAGCCCATGTTGCCCGAACTCGCCCACGCCACCGCGCCGCCTTGGGCGTCGGTGATGGTGACGATGGTGTTGTTGAAGCTCGACCGGATGTGCGCGACGCCTTGCGAGACGTTCTTGATGACGCGCTTCTTCCGGGTACGCTCCTTTTTCGGTGCTGCTGGCATCTACCTATTTACCTCCGGGCCCTTTGGCCTTCTTCTTGCCGGCGACGGTCTTCTTCGGACCTTTCCGGGTGCGGGAATTCGTCTTCGTCCGCTGCCCGCGCACCGGAAGCCCGCGGCGATGGCGGATGCCGCGGTAGCAGCCGATGTCCATCAGCCGCTTGATGGCGCCGCCCACCTCGCGCCGTAGATCGCCTTCGACCTTGAGGCCTTTTTCGATCTGCTCGCGCAGCTTTTGGATATCTTCGTCCGTGAGATCCTTGACGCGGATGTCCGGCGAGACGCCCGTGAGGCCGAGCAGTTTCTGCGCGGTCGGACGGCCGATGCCGAAGATGTACGTCAGGGCGATCTCGATGCGCTTTTCGCGCGGCAGGTCGATGCCCGCAATTCTAGCCATATCTTATCCTTGCGCCTGTTTGTGTTTCGGGTTCTCGCAGATCACGCGCGTGCGTCCGGCACGTTTGATGACCTTGCATTTGACACAGATCTTCTTGACCGAGGGTCTGACTTTCATTACTTATACCTATACGTGATGCGGCCTTGAGTGAGATCGTAGGGCGACAGTTCCACGAGGACCCGGTCGCCCGGAAGTATGCGGATGAAGTTCATCCGGATCTTGCCGGACACGCGTGCGAGCACGCGATGTCCGTTGCTGAGTTCCACTCGAAAGAATGCGTTCGGCAGCGGCTCTACCACGACGCCTTCGACTTCGATCGCCTCTTCTTTTGGCGATTCGGTGGTGGCTTTGCGAGCGTCGTTTTTCTTAGCGGACCGCCTGCGCGCTCCGCTGCGTCTCCGTGCTGCCAACCCATCCTCCTTTCGCCATGTCGTCGCCGGTTACCGTCAGGATCTCGTATCCGCCGGGCGCTATGGCCACCGTGTGCTCGAAATGGGCGGAAAGCTTGCCGTCGGCCGTGACCACGGTCCAGTGATCGGGTTTGGTGAACACCTGCCAGCCGCCCTGATTCACCATGGGCTCGATGGCGAGGACCATTCCGCTTTTCAACTTTGCGCCGGCTCCGCGCTTGCCGAAATTGGGCACTTGCGGCTCCTCGTGCAGATTGCGCCCGATGCCGTGACCCACCAACTGGCGCACCACGGAGTACCCGCGCGCTTCGACAAAAGTCTGAACCGCGTTGCCGATGTCCGAGACGTGCGCGCCTGGCTTCACCTCGCGGATGCCGACGTAGAGCGCCTCTTCCGTGGCTTTGAGCAGGGCCTTCGCCTCGACCGAGATCTCGCCGATGCCGACCGTGCACGCCATGTCCGAATACCAGCCGTCCACGATCGAACCGATGTCCAATTTGAGCAAGTCACCGTCGCGCAAGATCCTCTCACCCGGAATCCCATGCACGACTTCTTCGTTGACGGACAGACAAATGGACCCGGCAAATCCGTGATATCCAAGGAAGGCCGGTTCACCACCCTGCGCCCGGATGAGCTTCTCGGCCAAACCGTCGATGTGTTTTGTGGTCATGCCCGGCGCGACCGAGCCGCAAAGCTCGGCGAGCACGGAGGCGTTGACGCGCCCACTCGTGCGCATCTTGCGCAGTTCGCCTTCGGACTTGCACTGAATCATATGGTTGCCGCCGCGACCGGGGGCACTGCCGCGATAATGGCGGCGAACACCGCGTCCACCGTTGCCGTGCCGTCGATCTTCACGAGTTTGCCGGCGCCGCCGTAGTACGAGAGCAGCGGCGCGGTGCGCTGGTCGTACACGTCGATCCGGTGCGCCGCTGTGGCTTCGCTGTCGTCTTCGCGCTGGGCGAGTTTGCCGCCGCAATGGTCGCAGGTGCCGGCGGTCGCCGGCGGCGCTAAGAACACGTGGAAGGTGGCGTGGCAGTCGTCGCACACTCTGCGGCCGCTAAGCCGGCGGACGAGTTCGTCTCGCGGCACGGCGATCTCGACGGCTGCGTCGAGTCGCCAGCCCAGCTTCGCGATCAGCGCGTCCAGCGCCGTGGCCTGCTGCGCGGTGCGCGGGAATCCGTCCATGATGAAACCGGTCTTCGCATCTGGTTCACGCAGCCGTTCCTCGATGATTCCGATGGTGACATCGTCGGGCACCAGTTCACCACGATCCATGAACCCCTTCGCCGTGAGTCCCATGCCCGAACCGGCCACGACCGCCGCGCGGAAGATGTCGCCGGTGGCGATATGCGGCACGCTGAACGCTCCGGCGAGCCGGCGAGCCTGCGTGCCCTTGCCGGCGCCCGGAGCGCCGAGCAAGATGATGCGGACCACGCGCGCGGTCATTGTTTGATGAACCCGCGATAGTCACGCATGGCAAGACGCGCTTCGATCTGGTTCATCGTGTCGAGCGCCACGCCGACGACGATGAGCAGTGACGTGCTTCCAAGATAGAACGTGGTGACGTGCGTGAAATTCTGCGAGACGTTCGGCAAGATGGCGAGCAAGCCGAGGTAGACCGCGGCGACGACCGTGATGCGGTTGAGGATCTTGTTCAGGTAATCGGTGGTGGGCTTTCCGGGCCGGATGCCAGGGATGAACCCGCCCTGCTTTTTCAGGGAATCGCCGATATCATTGATGTTCACCACGACTTCGCTATAGAAGAACGTGAAGCCCACGACGAGCAAGAAGTAGACGAGATTGTAGAGGACGCCGCCGTAGTTGAAGTACAGGGTCATGAAGTCGCTGAAGCCGCGCATCCAGGCCACCCCGCTCTGCGCTCCCCACTGCGATATCTGCTGTGGGAAGAGCAGGATCGAGATCGCGAAGATGATCGAGATCACGCCCGCGTTATTCAAGCGCAGCGGGATGTAGGTGCTTCGTCCGCCGTAGACCTTGCGTCCCACGACGCGCCGTGCGTACTGCACCGGCACGCGGCGCTGGCCCTGATACATGAAGATGATGGAGATCAGCGAGATGGCCGCGATGATGATGAAGATGGCCACGCCTGCATACGGCAACGCACCCTTTTCGCCGAGCGCAAGCGTCTGGCTGAAGTAGGTCGGGTAGCGCAGGATGATGCCCACGAAGATGATCAGCGAGACGCCGTTGCCGATGCCGCGGTCGGTGATCTGTTCGCCGAGCCACATGAGCCACACCGTGCCGGCGGTGAGCGTGAGCACGACCATGACCAGATAGAATATGTCGGTGCGCAAGAACACGCCCGCGCGATTGAGCGCGACGACCATGGTGGTGGCCTGCAGCAGCGCCAACACAACGGTCAGCCAACGGGTCCACAGACCGACTTTCTTGCGTCCTTCCTCACCGCCGTGCTGCATCAGCTCCTTGATCTCAGGGAACACCACGGTGAACAATTGCATGATGATGCTCGCGTTGATGTAGGGCGTGATGCCCATCGCGAGCACGGAGAAGCGCTGCAGCGCGCCGCCCGATAGGAACCCGAGGAAGTTCAAGAATTGACCTTGATTGAGGATGGTCTGCCACTTTGCGATGTCGACGTACGGCACTTGGACGTGAACCATGAGCACGAACACCGCAAACGCGCCGAACACGAACAGGATCCGGTTACGGATCTCTGGGACCACAAGTGCGTTCGCTAGGTTACGCCAAATCGTCATCGACGGTCAATCATTCCTCAAACGTGGCGCCGGCGGCTTCGAGCTTCGCTCGAGCCGGCGCCGAAAAAGCGACATCGCGGAACTTCAAACCCTTCGGGGCATCGCCGGCCGCAAGGATCTTCACGCCGTCCTTGCGCTTGGTGACGAGGCCTGCATCGGCAAGCGACTCGGGGCTGATGATTTCTTTGACATTCCAGTTTTCGAGATCGCAGAGGTTCACCACCGCGTACTCGGTGCGGAAGATCTGCGTCGAGCGCGCCTTCTGCGACACGCCGCGGCGATGTGGAAGACGGCGGTGCCACGGGGTCTGGCCGCCTTCAAAGTTCGGACCTTTGCCGCCGCCGGAGCGCACGGTCTGACCTTTGCCGCCGCCACCCGAGGTCTTGACCATGCCGCTGCCGTGGCCGCGGCCGACGCGCGTGCGCTTGGTGTTCGAGCCGGGTGCCGGCTTAAGCTCCGACAGTTTCACTTTCCATGTTCCTTCCGAGGATCTCATCGACGGTCTTGCCGCGCATCTTCGCGACTTCTTCGACCGTGCGCAAGGATTTCAATCCGGCGACCGTCGCCTGAATGACGTTGATCGGATTGTTGGTGCCTAGCGATTTTGTGAGGATGTCGTGCACGCCGGCGAGTTCGAGCACAGCGCGCATCGCGCCGCCCGCGATGACGCCCGTTCCTTTGCTCGCGGGCCGCATGATGACGTGGCCCGCGCCGACGTGGATCTCTACGGGGTGCGGAATCGTGCGTTCGACCATGGGTACGCTGATCAATGCTTTGCGCGCGGCCTCGACGCCCTTGCGGATGGCTTCCGGCACCTCACGTGCCTTGCCGATGCCATAGCCAACGCGGCCTTGGCGATCGCCGACCACGACGAGCGCGGAGAACGAAAAGCGCTTGCCGCCCTTGACGACTTTGGCGACGCGGTTGACGCGTACGACCGTCTCCTCGAGCCCCGAACCGTCCGAAATACGAGCCATGCTTAGAACTCCAAACCGGCGCCGCGCGCCGCATCGGCCAGGGCCTTGATCCGGCCGTGATATTTGTAACCGCCGCGATCGAACACGACCGCCGTTATACCTTTCGCCTTCGCCCGCTCGGCGATGACCGCGCCCACCTTTTCTGCCGAAGAGCAGTTCGAGCACGACGTCTTGCCGCCGCCCACTTCTTTTTCGCGCGTCGATGCGGACGCGAGCGTGGCGCCGCTGCGATCGTCGATCAACTGCGCGTAGAGATGGTGCAGGCTACGGAACACCGACAAGCGCGGGCGCTCGTCCGTGCCGTTGATGCGTTTGCGCACGCGCGCGTGGCGCCGGACGCGAAGCGCGTTGCGACTCGAAGTGCTCATTATTTCTTACCGCCTGTCTTGCCGGCTTTGCCCAGCTTGCGCCGCACGTATTCGCCTTCGTGCCGGATGCCCTTACCCTTGTATGGTTCGGGGGGCCGGATGCCGCGGATCTGCGCCGCGAGTTGTCCGACCGCTTGTTTGTCCGCGCCCGAAACCGTTATCTTGTTCGTGCCCTCGACTGAGATCGTCAGTCCTGCGGGCGGCTCGACCACGACCGGATGCGAGAAGCCGAGCTGCAGGTTGAGTTTACCGCCCTGCATCTGCGCGCGGTAGCCGACGCCCTGGATCTCAAGCAACCGCGTGAAGCCCTTCGTGACGCCGCCCACCATGTTTGCGATCAGCGTTCGAGTGAGACCATGGAGCTGACGGTTGCGCTGCGCGTCGTCCGGCCGCATGACCGTCACCACAGAGCCGTCGATCCGCACTTCCATGGGATCTGCCAACGTCAGAGAAAGTTCGCCCTTGGGTCCCTTGACCGTCACCGCGCGTTCGCGCAGTGCGATGTCGACCCCGGAGGGAATGTTGATGGGCGCGCGCCCGATTCTGCTCATCTTCTTCTACCTACCACACGAACGCCATGACTTCGCCGCCGCATCCGTTGCGCTTGGCCTGCCGGCCGCTCATCACACCTTTCGATGTCGAAAGGATGACGAGGCCCAGGCCGCCCATGCACTTCGGGATCTCGCCTTTCGGCGAGTAAATCCGCAAACCGGGCTTGCTGATGCGCTGCAATCCGTTGATCACCCGCTCGCGGTTTTGTCCGTATTTGAGCGTGATGCGGATGACGTCGCGCGGTTCGCCCGTGACGAGTTCGTAGCTTTTGATAAAGCCTTCGGCCTTGAGGAGCTTTGCGATCTCCTTCTTCAGGCGCGAGGCGGGCACGTCGACGCGCTCGTGAAACGCCGTGTTCGCGTTCTTGATTCGGGCGAGCATGTCCGCGACGGGATCGGTTACCATTGCCATAATCGGTCTCTTAGTCTCCGCTTCTTACCACGACGCCTTGGTGACGCCCGGGATGTTGCCTTTGTGCGCGTGCTCGCGGAAGCATATCCGGCACAAGCCGAACTTGCGCAAGAAGCCGCGCGGCCGGCCGCAGGCGCGACACCGGTTGTGCTGACGAACCTTGAACTTCGGTTTGCGCTTGCTTTTTTCGATCAGACTGGTCTTGGCCATCAGGCGGCACTCCCTTCCTTGCGCAGCGGCATGCCCATCTCTTCGAGGAACGCCAGCGCTTCTTCGTCGGTCTGCGCCGACGTGACGATGACGATGTCCATACCGCGGACGGCGTCCACCTTGTCGTAGTTGATCTCGGGGAACACCAATTGCTCTTTGAGGCCAAGCGCGTAATTGCCGCGGCCATCGAGCGACGTGCGCGACATGCCCCGGAAATCTCGTATGCGCGGCAGCACGATGTTGACGAGCTTGTCGAAGAAGGCATACATCCGTTCACCACGCAGCGTGACTTTGGCGCCGATCTGCATCCCTTCGCGCAGCTTGTAGACCGCGATCGACTTGGTCGCGCGGGTGACCAGCGGCTTTTGACCCGTGATCGCGGTGAGATCGGAGACGGCTCCGTCGATGGCCTTCGGATTTGCGACGGCTTCGCCGACGCCCATGTTCACGACGATCTTCATGAGCTTCGGAATGCGCATGGGATTCTCAACCCCCAACCGCTTGCGCAGATTGGGCACCACGGATTTCATGTAACGCTCTCGTAATCTGTTCATCTTCTCAAACCTACGCCTTCACCGGCCGGTCCGCCGGCTCGCCGCAACGCCGGCAGAGCCGTTCGCGCGACTCGCCCTTGATCGCGAACGCGATCTTGGTGGGCTTGAGGCACTTCGGACACACGTACATGACCTTGCTGATCGGCATCGGGAGCTCTTTCTCCAAGATGCCGCCCTTCTGGTTCTTCGGGGTCGGCTTCGAGTGCCGCTTGACGACATTCACGCCTTCAACTTCGATCTTGGCGATGCTCGCTTGTACGAGCTTGATCTTGCCCTGCTTGCCCTTGTCTTTGCCGGCAAGCACGACCACGGTATCGCCGGCGGCCAATCTGAGTTTCGACATCTACAGGACCTCCGGGGCAAGCGAGACGATCTTCATGAAGTCGCGGTCGCGCAGCTCGCGCGCGACTGGACCGAAGATGCGCGTACCGCGCGGATTCATCTGGTCGTTGATGAGCACGGCCGCATTTTCGTCGAACTTTATGAACGAGCCGTCGGGCCGGCGCATCTTCTTCTTCTGACGGACGATTACGGCTTTGACGACGTTGCCTTTCTTGACGGCGGCGCCCGGGATGGCGCTCTTGACCGACGCGACGACTATATCGCCGACGTACGCGTACGGATGGCGTGAACCGCCCGACACGTGGAATACCATCAATTCGCGCGCGCCCGAATTGTCTGCGACCTTTAGCCGCGTTTGTGCCTGGATCACTTGGCCTTCTCCACGATCTCGATCAGCCGCCAGCGCTTGCGCGCGCTCATCGGCCGCGTCTCCATGATTTTGACGGTGTCGCCCACGGCCGCTTCACCCTTCTCGTCGTGTGCGAGAAAGCGCGCGGAGCGGTGCAGGATCTTGCCATACGCCGGATGCGGCATGGGCGTGTCCGTGACCACGACGATCGTCTTCGTCATCTTATTGCTCGCAACGCGACCGACCTTAGTTCGCCGTTGCGAGCGCGCGGCAGCCGTCGTTTCGCTTTGTTCCATCATCCTGCAAGTTTCCGTTCGGCGAGAATGGTGTGGACGCGCGCGATGTCCCGGCGCAGCTTCTCCACCATCGTGTGGTTCTCGAGATGTCCGGTCACCAATTGGAAGCGCAAGTTGAACAGCTCTTCTTTGGTGGCGGCGAGTTTCTCGGCCAATTCGCCGTCGGTCAATTCGCGCCAACTGTGCAATTCGTTAGATTTCAAGACCGTCACCCGCCCCTTCACGCGTCAATACTTTGGTGCGGATCGGCAATTTGAATGCCGCCAAGCGCAATGCTTGTCTTGCCACCAGCTCGTCCACGCCGGACAGTTCGAACATAACGCGCCCCGGCCGCACGACCGCAACCCAACCCTCGGGCTGACCCTTGCCGGAACCCTGACGAGTCTCGGCGGGTTTCTTCGTGAACGATTTGTCGGGGAATATCGTGATCCAAACCTTGCCGCCGCGTTTGATGTGGCGGGTCATCGCGATACGAGCGGCTTCTATCTGCCGGTTTGTGATCCAGCACGGCTCAAGCGATTGCAGACCGAACTCGCCGAAGGTCAGCGAGTTGCCGCTCTGGGCTTGACCCTTCATCCGTCCGCGTTGCACTTTGCGGTGCTTGACGCGCTTGGGCATCAACATCGGTTACGTGCCTTCCGTTATTTCAGGTTCGGGAGTTTGCGGCTCGGACGTGCCGGCCGCATGGTCGACGTCGGGAGAATCAACGAGCTTCTGCTCGGCGGCGGCTGATGGCACGCCGGTCGACTCGGGTTCACTGGGAACCGGCGTTGTGGCTGGGGCCTCGGGTGAGGTTGTGGGAGCTGCCGGCTCGGGTTGGCCGACCACAGGGGTCGGCCCCACAGGAGTGGTTGGGGCCGCAGGTGCGGCCGGCGCCACAGGGGTTGTTGAGGCCACAGGAGTGGTTGGGGCAGCAGATGCGGTCGGTGCCACTGGAGTGATCGGGGCAGCTGCAACCGCAGTCCCCACAGGAGCGGGTGCAGGCGCGCCCAGTGCCGGGGCGGGGGCGCCGAGGGGACGAGCCGCGCGAACGGGTCGCACTCTCCGGACCGGCCGCGTGTCGCGCGCGTCGGGTTTCGGACGGCCGTCGGGCAGCACCTCGCCTTTGTAGATCCAAACCTTGACGCCAATGCGTCCGAATGTCGTGTACGCTTCCGAATGCGCGTAGTCGATGTCGGCGCGCAGCGTGTGCAGCGGCACTTTGCCTTCAAACGTGCGCTCGACGCGCGCGATCTCCGCGCCGCCCAGCCGGCCGCCGCATTGCACCTTGATGCCGCGCGCGCCCGCCTTGGTGGTGCGCTGCAGCGCCTGGCGCATGGCGCGCCGGAACGCAATGCGCTTCTCCAACTGATCGACGATGTTGTTGGCGACCAGTTTCGCGTCCATCTCGGGATGTTTGATCTCGACGACGTTGACCTGAACCTGCTTGCCGGCCGCGATCTTCTCGAGCTTTTTCTTCAGGTCGTCGATGCCCGCGCCGCGCTTGCCGATGATGATGCCCGGCTTGCCCGTGTGGACGATGACGCGCACCGTGTTCGCACGACGCTCGATCTCGACTTTGGAGACGGCGGCAGAGCGCGACATGCCCTCGATCAGATCGCGCATGACGCGGTCCTCGTTCAGCCAGTTCGCATACTGTTTGTTCTCGAACCAGCGCGAATCCCACGTTCGCGTGATGCCGAGGCGCATGCCGACGGGATGGATCTTCTGACCCATGTCAGTTCGCCTCTCCGTCGGACACGATGATGGTCACATGTGACATTCTCTTCCTCTTGAGTCCGGCTTGACCGCGGGCGCGCGCTTCGACGCGCTTGAACGACGGGCCGCCGTCGACGGTGGCCTTGGCGATGACCAGCCCCTCCGGCCGCATCGAGAAATTGTTCTCGGCGTTGGCCGCGGCGGCGCGCACGATCTTCTCGATGGCTTTCGCGGCCGCAAGCGGCGTGAAAGCGAGCAGCGTCAACGCGCGGTCCACGCGTTGGCCTCTGATGACGTCGACGACGCGCCGGGCCTTGCGGGGCGGCACGCGTAGAAATTTTGCGGTTGCTCTGGCTTGCATATTATTTCACGGCCGCCTTGTCGCCGCCGCTGCCATGGCCGCGAAAGATGCGCGTGGGAGCGAACTCCCCAAGTTTGTGGCCAACCATGTTCTCCTGGACGTAGACCGGAATGTGCTTGCGCCCGTCGTACACCGCGATCGTGTGTCCGACCATGGCCGGGACTACCGTGGACGCACGCGACCAGGTTTTGATCACGCGCTTCTCGCGGGTCGAGTTCATGCGCTCGATCTTCTCGAGCAGATGCTCGGCGATGAAGGCGCCTTTTTTCGCAGACCGTGTCATCTATTTATTTGCTCCGCCGCTTCACGATGAATTTGTCGGTACGCTTGTTCCGTCGCGTCTTTTTCCCCATCGTCATCTCGCCCCACGGTGTGGTGGGAGGACGGCCCGCCGTGGAACGCGCCTCGCCGCCGCCGTGCGGGTGATCCACCGGGTTCATCGCGATGCCACGCACTGACGGCCGATTGCCGAGCCAGCGCGACCGGCCGGCTTTGCCGATGACTTGGTTTTCGTGCTCGATGTTGCCGATCTGGCCGATGGTCGCGCGGCACACCACCGCGATCTTGCGCACTTCGCCCGACGGCATGCGCACCTGCGCGTATTCGCCTTCCTTGGCCATGAGCTGCGCCGAGCCGCCGGCGGTGCGCACAAGCTTGCCGCCTTGACCCGGCGACATCTCGATATTGTGTATGACCGTGCCGACTGGGATGTTCGTGAGCGGCAATGCGTTGCCGGTCTTGATGTCGGCGCCCGGCCCCGACTCGAGCATGTCGCCGACCTTGATGCCGAGCGGCGCCACGATGTAGGTCTTCACGCCGTCGCGGTAGTGCAGCAGCGCGATGCGCGCCGAACGGTTCGGATCGTACTCGATGGAAGCGACCTTAGCCGGCACGCCGTCTTTACTGCGCTTGAAATCGATGCGCCGGTACATGACCTTATGCCCGCCGCCGCGGTGGCGCACGGTGATGTGGCCGTTGAAGTTGCGGCCCGCGGTCCTGTTTTTCGGTTCGAGCAGCGACTCTTCCGGACTTTTCTTCGTGATCTCCTCGAACGAGGGGACCGCCATGAAGCGCCGTCCGGGCGATGTCGGCTTGAATTTCTTTACTGCCATCGTCTTTTCGTCTTGTCCCTACGACTCGAAGTAGTTGACGCCGCCGAGTTCGATCTTGTCGCCCTCGCGCAACGTGACGACCGCTTTTTTCCAGTCCGGACGCTGCACGGTGGGGCGTGCGGTGCGCTTGCGCATGTCGCGCTTGCGCTTGCCGTGCACGCTCACGGTGTTGACGCGCAGCACCTTGACCTTGAACAATCCTTCGATCGCCGTTCTGATGTGGTGTTTGGTGGCCTCGGAACTCACCTGGAATGTGTACTGCGATGCAGCCGTTTGGACGACGGATTTCTCCGTGACCACCGGCCGGATCACGACATGTCTTGCTTCAGGCACCACACACCTCTGCAAGCGCGTCGTACGCGCTCTTCGTCATGACGATCCGTTCGTGCGCGAGCAGCGCGTGGACCGAGATCTCATCGTGGCCCGCGATGGTCAAGTTGGCCAAGTTGCGCCCGGCCTGCGCGATAGCCGCTGCGCCCTCATCCGATCCGCGGTTGATGACGAAGAGCGTGCGCTGGCGAACGCTGCCCTCGGGCCAAAGCATTGCGAGCATCTCCTTGGTCTTCGCCGGCGCAAAACCGGCGGCGTCCATGAGCGAGAGCGAATTCAAGGAGCAGCATTCGGCAATGGCTTGCGCCAGCGCGATCCGGCGCTGCTTCTTGTTCATGTCGCGCGCGAACGAACGCGGGTGAGGACCGAACACCACGCCGCCCTTGCGCCACTGCGGCGAACGGATGCTGCCCTGGCGCGCGCGGCCGGTTCCCTTTTGGCGCCACGGCTTGCGGCCGCCGCCGCGCACTTCGTCGCGCGTCTTCGTGTCTGCAGTGCCGGCGCGGCGGTTTGCCAGGTTGCGCACGACCGCTTGATGCAGGAGCGCGCTGTTCGGGGTGACCGCAAACGCCGGCGCGGCGGCTACCGTGCCGACTTTTTTCCCGGACTTGTCGAGCAGTGTGATGTCCATGCTATGCCTTCGCTCTCACCTTCACGGAAGAGCGGACCAACACGACGCCGTTGCGGCCGCCGGGCACGGCGCCCTTGACCAGCAGCAGATTGTTCGTCGCATCGGCTTGCACGACTTCGACGTTGAGCATGGTGACGCGATCGTTGCCGAACTGCCCTGGACGCCGGCTGCCCTTCACCGTCTTCGCGGCGTTGGTGTCGCCGTTCGATCCTGGTTGACGGTGGATCATCGAGCCGTGAGTCGCACCGCCGCCGACGCCGTTCCAGCGTTTGATGATGCCGGTGAACCCTTTGCCTTTGCTCGTGCCGATGACGTCGACGCGATCGCCGGGCACAAAGCCTTCGACGGTCGCCGTGTCGCCGGCGTTGACGCCGTCGATGCCGCGGCGGAACTCGCGCACGATTGTCTTCGGCGCTGCACCCAGTTTTTCAAAGCGGCCGCGCATCGGCTTGGTGAGCTGTTTGAGTTTCGCGTCTTCAAAGGCGAGCACGAGCGCTTCGTATCCGTGTTTTTCCTTGGTCTTGCGCTCGATCACCGAATTAGCGCCGGCTTGGATGACGGTCACGGGGACGTACAGCCCTTCAGGCGTGAAGACGTTGGTCATGCCGACTTTGCGGCCGATGATGTTCTTCATTGTTCTCTTAGGCTTTCAGCTCGATGTCGACGCCCGCGGGAAGGTCGAGGTGCATCAGCGCGTCCATGGTCTTGGCCGATGCCTGCAGGATGTCGATCAAGCGTTTGTGCGTGCGGATCTCGAAGTGCTCGCGGCTCTTCTTGTCAACGTGCGGCGAACGGTTGACGCACGCGCGGTGGATCTCGGTGGGCAACGGCACGGGGCCGCTGACGAACGCTCCGGTGCGCTTCACCGTCTCCACGATGCGCTCGGCCGATTGGTCGAGCACCTTGTGGTCGTAGGCGCGCAGCCGGATGCGGATCTTCTGTTTGCTCATGCTATTCGATCACCTTAGTGACGACGCCGGCGCCCACCGTGCGGCCGCCCTCGCGGATGGCAAAGCGCAGGCCTTCTTCGCACGCGATCGGCGTGATCAGCTCCACCGTCATGCGCACGTTGTCGCCCGGCATCACCATCTCC